>CAISOQ010000122.1 GCA_903887095.1 uncultured Flavobacteriia bacterium | reverse complement strand
TCAACTTTTTTAAAAGGGGAAATGACGATGTTATTTCCCCTTTTATATGTTCTTATGTTAAGAAAAGGTTTAATATCATTAATACAATGTTAAAGTATCCGTAAACCTGTAATAACCCTCATCGCTGTAAACCATCGTTACTTTGCACAAAAAATAATTAACGATGAAGAAAATTTACACATTATTAGCGGCTATAGGTATGTTTAGCGCAGCTAATGCACAAGAAGCATTCTGGGATGTAGTTCCTTATCAAGGCGCATTCCCTGTAACAGATGGAACAACAGCTACAGACTGGACAAGTGGCTGGGCTAACTTTGATCCGGAAAATACAGTTTACAACGCTACTACTACAACAGTGTCTGCTGATATTACAACTAACACAACATGGAGTGGTACAATTTTATTGCAAAATAAAATTTATGTTAAGAACAATGTAACCCTTACGATTCAGCCTGGTACAGTTATTAGAGGTGATAAAACTACACAAGGGACACTAATTATCACGAGAGGCGCTAAGATTAATGCTAATGGAACAGTGAGTCAACCTATCGTTTTCACCTCGAACGAAGCAGCTGGATCAAGAAGTGAAGGCGATTGGGGAGGTCTTGTTATTCTAGGTTTGGCGAGAAACAATCAGCCAACTGGAGTTACAAATATTGAAGGAATTACACAAACAACTGATACCCAATTCGGCGGTAACTTTGACAACGATAATTCAGGAACCTTGCGTTACGTAAGAATTGAATTCGCTGGTATCGCATTAGAGCCAAACAAAGAGGTAAATGGTATTACTTTTGGTTCTGTTGGTTCTGCAACAACTGTTGATTATGTTCAAGTATCCCATTCTGGTGACGATTCATTCGAATGGTTCGGTGGAACCGTAAACTGTAAGCACCTTATCGCTTACCGCGGTTTAGATGATGATTTTGACACTGATTTTGGTTATAGAGGTAGAGTTCAATTTGGTTTAATCATTCGTGACAAAGATGTATCTGATGCTCCTGGTGATTCAAATGCCTTTGAATGTGACAACGATGCTACTGGTTCTAGTGCTCAACCTAAAACAATGCCTATTTTCTCTAACATTACTATCGTTGGTCCAAAAGGTGATGGTTCTGTAGTATTGCCTGTTGGAGAAAAATTTGAAAAAGCTTTCCGTTTAAGAAGAAACGTGGCGACTTCAGTTTTAAATTCGTTAGTTACCGGTTGGGAAAAAGGATTATCTATTGAAGGTACTGCAGTAGTTGCTAATGTTAACGGAGATTCTTTAGTATTTTCAAACAACAGTTTAACTAACTTCACAAACGGTACAAACACTATTCTTTCTTCAGGTGTAACGCCAGCATTCTATGAATCTTTCTGGACACCAGACGGAAATGATTCTACTGAAACTATTGCTCAAATTAACTGGGTTAACATGTTTGCTCCACTTGGTACAGCTCCAGATGCTCGTTTAAATAGTGGTTCAATTGCTGCATCAGGTGCAAACTTTATTCATCCTAAATTCTATAACTTAGCTGCTCCAACCACAACAGCTTCTATTGAATATTGTCAGGGTGCAACGGCATCTGCATTAACTGCGACAGCTGCATCAGGTAATTCATTGTATTGGTATCTAAATGCAACTGGTGGTACTGCTGCTACAGCAGCTCCAACACCTTCTACAGCATCAGCTGGAAGTTATACCTATTATGTAAGCCAATATAATTCAGCAGGTGATGAAAGTCCAAGAGCTTCAATAAATGTTACAGTGAACGCTTTGCCGTCAACTCCAACAATCAACGCTGGTGGACCAACATCTTTCTGCACTGGTGGTAATGTGGTATTGACTTCTAGTGAAGCAACAGGAAATGTTTGGTCTTCATCGGAGGTATCTCAAGCGATAACAGTTTCTTCAACTGGAGTTTATACAGTTACATACACAGATAACAATGGATGTTCTGCAACTTCAGCTGCAACTTCAGTTAACGTAAGTAATGCTCCAATCCCAACAATCAATGCAACTGCTACAGAAGCATGTTCAGGTGAAACAATTGTTTTGACCGCTTCAACTTCCGATTCATATTTATGGAGTAATGGTGCAACAACGCAAACAATTAATGTAACAGCGAGTGATGATTTCACTGTAACGACAACAAATGCTGATGCTTGTGATGGAGTTGGAACATCTGATGCAGTCACGATTGATTTCGGAACTACACCTACTGCAGCAGGTTCATTCACAACATCTGGAAACATCGTTACTTTCATAAACACTTCTACTAGCGCAACTTCTTATTCTTGGGATTTTGGAGACTTCACAAATTCATCGGCAGCAGCACCTACACATGCTTATGCAGCAAATGGAGCGTATACAGTTACTTTAACTGCAATTAACGGAAACTGTACAGACGAAACAACATTTGCTATTCAAATCTCTGTTAGTCTTGAAGAATTGTCAGGGTTGACTTCAATCGAAATGGCACCAAACCCAGCAGAAAATGAAACAACATTGTCATTCAATGCAACAAACGAACAAGCTGTTTCTGTTAATGTTTTTGATCAACTTGGAAAAGCAGTCTTAGTTCTTGAAAAAGAAATTAATCAAGGACTAAATACACTTGCAATTTCTACAGGACAATTTGAAAATGGTATGTACTTTGTTACTGTTCATACAGCGACAGGTTCCATAACAAGAAAGCTTATTGTAAAAAAATAAATTAACAATCCCGGATCATACAAATGATCCGGGATTTTTTTTTACCCGTCATATGGAAAGTTTAAAAGGACACACAATATTACTAGTAGATGACGAGCAAGACATCTTAAACTTCTTGTCCTATAACTTAAAAAAAGAGGGTTATAAGGTCTTTACTGCTAGTAATGGCGAGGACGGGGTAAAAATGGTACAACAGATTCATCCATCACTTATTCTTATGGATATAATGATGCCTAAAATGGATGGTATTGAAGCTTGTCAGGTAATTAGAAAAGACTTGAATATTTCACAACCTATCATTGCCTTCCTAACATCAAGATCAGAGGACTACTCTCAAATTGCAGGTTTTGAAGCTGGAGCAGATGATTATATTACAAAACCTGTTAGGCCTAGATTACTTATTAGTAAAGTTGAGTCGCTGTTAAGAAGACTAAATAAACCAGCAAGTGGGGCGAAGGATTCAACTTCATCAATTAAAATCGATCGTGAAAAATTCATGGTAGAAATTAGTGGTAAAAATTTATTATTACCTAAAAAAGAATTTGAACTATTAGAATTATTGGCTAGTCGTCCTGGAAAAGTATATTCTAGAGAACAAATTTTAACCATTGTATGGGGGAATGACACAGTTGTTGGTGAACGAACAATTGATGTTCATATCAGAAAATTAAGAGAAAAGCTCGGAGATGATTATATTCGCACTATAAAAGGTATCGGTTATACCTTCAGTGAATCGTGAAAAATATCAGACCTATCCATTTAGTAATTGGTGGCAGCGCCATCATATTTTTTTCAACTCTTCTTATCACATTCATTATCGATAAACAGGTAGTGAATTTTCCTTTTTGGGTGCTTTTTGGTCTCCCATTGGTCACTGGATTGATTTCATTTGGTGTATTTTATTATTTCATCCAAAGATTTATTAATGAACGATTGAAGCTGCTATATCGTTCTATTCGGAAAGGAAAAATTACTAAAGAAAATGATTTTAAATTTAACATTACAGATGATGTTATAGCAAACGCTGAAAAAGAAACTGAACTCTGGACAGAAGAACGTAACAAGGAAATTGAAAAATTAAAAGAACAAGAAGAATTTCGAAGAGAATTTCTAGGCAACTTGGCGCATGAATTAAAAACGCCTGTTTTTTCTATACAAGGATATATTCTTACGCTACTAGATGGCGGATTAGAAGATGAAACCGTGAACAGAAATTTTCTTGAAAGGGCATCTAAAGCAACTGATAGAATGGTTAACATTCTCGAAGATTTAGATGAAATAACTAAGCTAGAAGTGGATGCCTTGAGGCTACAAATTAGACCTTTTGATATAAATGAATTAGTACAAGAAGTTTTTGACGCCGTAGAATTTCGTGCTGGTGAAAAAAACATGAAACTTTCATTCGGCAAAGACTATGGAAGTATTTTTGTTGATGGTGACAGATCAAAAATAGCGCAAGTCCTTACCAATCTCATAAATAATTCTATTTTTTACGGAAATGAAAATGGAAAAACTCAGGTTCGATTTTACATAGTCGATGATATTGTAACAATTGAAGTATCGGATGACGGACCTGGTATAGATGAAAAACACCTTCCTCGTTTATTTGAGCGCTTTTATCGTGTTGAAAAAAGTAGGAATCGCAACGAGGGTGGATCTGGACTTGGCTTAGCTATTTGCAGACATATCGTTGAATCACACGGACAAACAATTTCTGTACGCAGTACCGTTGGAATTGGAAGCACCTTCGCATTCAGCCTTGATAAAAGTAAACAACAATCAGCTGGATTGTATTCTTCGAGAGGAGTACAGATAAAGTAAGAATCAAATTGTATTCAAGTAATACAAAATCCTTTTTAAACGACCTCTGAATAAACTCTTTCGAATCTACAAACACAACTGTAGTAGCTTACAGCACCGCCCTTTTGAGGAAAATTCCATAAAGCAAAAAACCCTTACCAGAATACTGATAAGGGTTTATAAAAGCGGCGTCGACTTACTCTCCCACCCTCAAAAGGGCAGTACCATCAGCGCTAACGGGCTTAACTTCTCTGTTCGGAATGGGAAGAGGTGGACCTCGTTGCTATAGACACCTAAAACTTTAAATGTTTTAAGATTGCAAATTACAGATTGTCAGATTTAAGATTGATTCATATTTGAATCTGTAATCTTCCAATTTTTAATCTACATGATATATCGGATGACTGAAGCAGTAAAATGGTTAGAAGAAAAGTTTATAAGTCTACGGGTAATTAGTACTACTCGGCTTTGACATTACTGTCTTTACACCTGTAGCCTATCAACGTGGTAGTCTTCCACGGCCCTTAAAAGAAATCTCATCTTGAGGTGAGTTTCGTGCTTAGATGCTTTCAGCGCTTATCTC
>CAISOQ010000121.1 GCA_903887095.1 uncultured Flavobacteriia bacterium | reverse complement strand
TTTGATCGAATTCACTTGTTAGCCTTTCGCACAATGATTTTAAAGTAGTATTCATAAAATAGTTTTTAACAGCAATTTCCTCCTGGTGGGCAACATGAAGAACCAGTTGATAGTTCTGTTAGATTCATTTTTGGTTTTGATATCGGAATACCACATTGATCTTCTGCCAGACAAGCGGTTTGTTTTGTGGTAAGTTCAAATTGATTTTCATTGAATATTAAACCAAATTTAGCGATTGTTTCCTGCTGGTATTCAACTTCTATCTCATGATCGTCTAAATCTATCAATCTTTCACTCTGTTCAATTATGTTTAGTAGTTTATTCGCTTTTAATCGATGATCCAAATCGGTTGAATACCAGAGTTGAATGTTTATCGATTTGTCTTCACGCAATTTGCCGCCACAATCGATATAAGTCTTGGATAATAATCCAATTTCGGTTACATGAAAATGCGATGGGATAAGTTCACCATCTGGAAGTTTAAAAGAGATATTGTCCAGTTCTAAAAGGATGGATTTGAATTCAGATAATTTCATAACTTTTATATTTTTTGTTTAGCAACAAGGTGAGTCATTTTGTTCAATTCCAACAATATATTGCTCAATAATGAATTTGATTTCAGTTAGTAATTCAGGGTTTAAACAATAACATAGAGAATTCCCTTCAATGGTTCCTTTAATTATTTTTGCGTCTTTCAATTCTTTTAAGTGCTGTGAAACAGTTGCTTGTGATAAAGGAAGCGTGCCTACAAGATCGTTGCAAATGCACGTTTTTTGAGTTAAAATATATTCAATAATTGCAATTCGTGCCGGATGACCTAATGCCTTGAAAACAGATGCTTTTTTATTTTGTTGATCTGTAAATTGAGCTGATTTTGTTAATCCCATATTATATAGATATATCGCAATATTACGATATAATTTTTATTTATTCAAACTCAATTAAATGAAAGCAACTATTTAATCGTAACTTCCGTCTTATTTTAAAATTGGAAACCATGAAAAAGCTATTACTACTCTCTTTGTTAGTTGCTTCTGTGACTTATTCACAGCAAACGATTTATCTGACTCAGACTGAATACAATGTTCTGAAACTCTCTAACTCGGTCGATCCCCTAAATAAATACGTTTTTACGGATGCTCAGATGTCCCAAACTGTTCATTATTCTGGTGGAACTGTAAAAAACGGAGTTTGTAACTGTATGGTTCCGTTGGACAGTACGTTCATTCTGGCAATGCAGCCAAACGATGACGGGTCGTCTGGTTCAATTAACTTGCCGTTTACATTCGATTTTTATGGTAATCAATACGATTCAGTAATTATAAATAATAATGGAAATGTTTCGTTTTTGGCCCCGTATGTTACTTGGACTGCCAATGCATTTCCAGATGCTTCCTACAATATGATAGCACCTTTCTGGGGTGATGTTGATACACGAGGAACTTATGTAATAGATAGTCTTGGGAATTACATTGGTTCAGGTGATGGAGGCAGTGTTTGGTACAAGGTTACTCCATCTGCGCTGATTGTTGTATGGGATCATGTGGGTTATTTCAGTAACCATACTGACTTGGTTTCTACATTTCAGCTGATTATTTCGAATGGTGCTGATTCACTTGTGCCAGCAGGGAACAATGTTTCATTTTGTTACGACGACATGCAGTGGACTACTGGTGATGCTTCAAGCGGTGTTGGTGGATTCTTCGGTTCCCCGGCAACAGTTGGTGTAAATGTCGGAAATGGAGTAGATTTCTTCCAAGTTGGTCAATTTAACGAATCAGGCGTTGCATTTGATGGTCCTTATGGTAACAGTGATCAAGTGGATTTTCTTGATGGACAGGAAATCTATTTTAACATAGCAGGTGCAGCAGCTTCAAATACGCCTCCTGTATTAATTAGTAGCGCCATTTGTGATACAATTGATGTTTACACCGGAGATACGTTAATAAAAAGTTTACCGGAACAATTTGAGTTTTCAATTTCGGCTTACACACCAGAAATGGGACAAACCCTAACAACTTCAATCGCTTGCACAGCGCCTTCAGCCTTTACAATGACGGCAACACAAGTGAGTACTGAATATTACCGTTATGATTGCATCTTTAATGCAAATAGCCTGGCGCCAGGATTGTATTATGTGAACGCACAATCGATAGACAATGGAGTTCCAGCTGCTTCAAGTGAATTAAATCTTGTTTTCAGAGTGAATTATGAACAAGGCTTGTCCGTCTCTGAAATAAATAACAATGATTTTGAAGTGTTCCCTAATCCTTTCAATGACATAGTTCAAATTCAAAAAGGAGGTGATTTAAATATAATCGATGTTGAAGTACTGGATCTTTCAGGTAAACAAGTGAAAAAGGCTAAGAATTGTAGTAGTCAATTGGACTTGTCGGATCTTCAAAACGGT
>CAISOQ010000120.1 GCA_903887095.1 uncultured Flavobacteriia bacterium | reverse complement strand
GATTAAAGTTAATTTCATCTGACCAACCAAAATTTCCCCAGTTAGGTGCAACAAAACTCTTTAGCACTGCTGTAGTTTTTGAATTTGATGTAAAAACTTCATTTGGAGCACCGATAAGCACATTTTCAAAGCGCTGTTTGGTCTGCATATTATGTAGACAGTGCCCTGCAGTGAATACGATCCGTTCTGAGTACAGAAATCCTGTACACACTATTCCCATTGGTTGAACAATTATTGGAACAGTTCTCCCATCTAAGGGAGCATCGAAACCATTCTCCATGGAGTGCGTAGGGAGTACAGATAGTGATAAAGAAAGAGCAAGTATTGATAAGAAAGCAATTAGCTTTTTATTCATACTTTTACCTTAAATCCCACTGGGCATTTTGGATTTATTCCCGTTACTTTTGTTGTAGCTTTTCCCTTAATGCAGTTAATAGTAGTTTTCTTCTTTGATGATGAGTTGGTTACCTTTGGCTCTACATAAGGATTGTCTAATACATACCTCTCGGCAAGTTTAACCATATCTACATCTAGATAGACAGGCCTGAATGGACCAACTGCAGTATCCGTCCATGTATCTAATCCACAATTAGGTGAGCCAAGAAGACCCATAGTTACTCCAAGGTATGTAAATTTCCCGTTTTCATTGTAGAAGTAACCTGAGCCAGAATCGCCATCGCATGGAGCAGCTCCATTTTTCGGAAGTTTCACAAATGCGGCATCTTCTTGAAAATAAGTTCTTTTCCATTTTTGCTTCCATTCATTCACGGTCTTCATGCCATCTTCAAACGAAATTAACTGGAACCGAGCTTTTTTGGGTTCATCACCATTTCTCTGTTGCCTAGAGCTGTCTTGTAAACCATACCCTGCAGTCTCGATAAATTCATTTCTCGCTAGCAAGCTATCTAGGAATTCTTTTGTGCCAAGTTTTGCAACTTCGATATTTGCCAAAGGCTTTTCCAAAACAATTGCAGCAAAATCATCTTTATAACTTAAAGTGCCACCAACAGTAGCGTTGTACCATTCAAACGTTTCATAAAAATAGATTTTAGTCGCCCTGACTCTTGAATCAGGTGGGCCATAAGTTTTAAGTGCCCCAGGTTTACCAACATACACATCTGCAGCATTCAATGCAGTCTTTTTTGCCTTATCACTAGGATCATGAACGCAATGGCCAGCTGTAAGAACTATTCTTGGTGAATACAACCATGCCGAACAGCTAGGTCTTAAATAATTAAGATTAGTGGCAACTGTGTAAATAGACACGACTCTTGGGTGATTCAGGGCCGATTCACCATTTTCAATTGCATTTGCTGGAACAAAAGAATAGTTTATTGAAAGCGAAAGTATTGATAAGAAAGCAATCAGTTTTTTATACATCTTTAACTCAATGAAATCTTTATTTGATTGGTATTTAGAATTTCAATTTTGATACCATTACTACTTACAGATTTTCCTAGTGCAATATTGTTCTTTTCCCTTAAATAATACCAAAAGTTTTTCGAATACGAATTGGGATCTGAGTCGTCTCTGTAAACTGGATTGTTAACGTTCACATAATAGGCAGTGTATGTATTTTTATTCGCAAATTTCTTTCTTTGTGGAAAATATGTAAACTTGTAATCTTTATTAAAATCTGTAAACTTTCCATTGCTACGTTTTTCAACAATAATAGCTTCCTCGTCACTTAGTTTGACTATAATACTAATAGGATTTTTATCGAATTTATCAATCGAGCCCATTGAAATTATCAGAGGGTTTGCAATTTTTGCCTTTTCGAGACAAATCATTTGGTCTTTCCCAAACCATCCAGCCATAAAAGCTTCCCATGATGTTACGGCTTTTGAATTCCCGGATTGATTCTGCATAATTCCCAAACCAGATCCATTTTCAGGTCCATGGCCGATGAATCCTTGAAAATGCAAAAGTTCATGGACCAGGATGTCCCAGATGTCATTTCTGTCAAAACTTACTACTGAACCTCCTTGTTCTCC
Organism: uncultured Flavobacteriia bacterium; assembly: GCA_903887095.1. GTDB lineage: Bacteria > Bacteroidota > Bacteroidia > Flavobacteriales_D > Crocinitomicaceae > M0103. The sequence continues at coordinate 672 of CAISOQ010000120.1, read as the reverse complement.
ATAGGCAGATATAAAGAATTCGCCCTCCGAAGTATTGATTTTTAGTCTTTCAGTAACACCAGTGTAAATAAATGTTCCATAGTTTTTTTCGGCATAGTATGGAAAAACAAACCAAATAAAGTCTGCTTTTTTAAATTCATAAACTTTATCAACTTCATTAATTAACTCCTGAATTCCAGCAGAAGGTGCTTGCATCTGCGTTCTTCCACCTTTTTGACCAGCAAGCGTGTACCACTCAGCACCTTTAGGTGCACGAATCCAAGTATTGGAAACCAGGGTTGTCTTATAGGTCAATTTTCCACGACTGAAATAGGTTGCCCATTCATCAATCTTTTTTACATCATCAAGAAACATTTTTTTGGGATCCCCAATCCCTGGGGCATTACTAAAGTCGATTGGAACAATTAAAATGTTTATCTCTCCAGTCGTAGGCAAGGCTCCTTTTATTGGAAAACCCTTCCTCGAACCATATTCATCAATATTTTTGGTTTCTCTTAACTCACAAATACTTAGATCTGAGGATTTATTTTGGTAGTTGTCCCTAATTACTGCGGCTTCGGCGGGAATTATTTGAATAAATATTGAAAGAGTGAGTACAGAAACAACGCTAGAAAGCTTTTTAATCACCCGTAAAGCCTAACTTCAAAGTTTCATTATTCAAGGGGTGATACG
>CAISOQ010000119.1 GCA_903887095.1 uncultured Flavobacteriia bacterium | reverse complement strand
GTACTAAATAATATTGTAGATCGTGGCAATGGAACTTCTCGCTACGAATGGAAACACCGGCACCCAATCGGTTAGTATTAGATATCAGTTGCTGTAGCTGAATATGTTGAATACAATGTATATGCGAATCCTGTGGGTTCGACAAATCCTGTAATGATTCAAAACTTTATTTATGATAATCCAGCAACCTTAAACAATTTCCAAGCTGATATTGATGAAACAGTCGATTTTCTCGAACTCTTTTCAGAACTATTCGGTTTGTATCCGTTCGCAGACGAAAAATATGGACATTGCATGGCTCCTATTTCTGGAGGAATGGAACACCAAACAATGACAACTCAAGGATTCTTTGAAAAAAGCCTCACAGCACATGAACTTGGACATCAATGGTTTGGTGACAATGTGACCTGTGCCTCTTGGGCCGATATATGGGTAAACGAAGGATTTGCCTCCTACAGTGAGCAATTGATGCTCGAAAATTTGTACCCCGCCGAAGCAGCTCAAAATATGTTAGATGTACATGACAATGTAAAATCACAGCCAAACGGAAGTGTCTACGTTTTAGATAGTTTAAATGAAGGTCGCATCTTTAGTGGTCGATTGACGTATGACAAAGGTTCAGCTATTGTTCATACTATCCGCTTTGTATTGAATAATGACACTCAATTTTTTCAGGCTTTAAAGAATTTTCAGCAAGATTTTGCAGATAGTGTAGCAAAAGGTATAGATGTTCAATATGCACTTGAAGCAGAGAGCGGCCTTGATCTAACAAATTTGTTTAGTGAATGGTACTTCGGCCAAGGTTATCCCACGTATTCAACAAAATGGAATACTGTTTCTGGTAATCTGCATTTACAAGTTAATCACACAACTAGCACCGGTATTACACCATTGTTCACCAATCCTATTGAAATAAAATTCGCGCGTACGGGCATGCCGGATACAACTATTCGATTTGACATTCAAAGCAACAGTGAAAATTTTGTCATTCCTTCTGTAGGAACTGTTTCAGGAGTTGTAGCGATCGATCCAAACAATTGGGTCGTGAATGCATCAGGAAACAATGTTAAAGATCCAAATTTCCTTGCTGCGATTGAAGAATCAAACTTGTTAAATGGAATGAGCATATTCCCGAATCCATCGCATGACAAGGTAACGATTGATTTTGCATCAAGCGGTGATTATGAGCTTATACTCTCTGACATTCAAGGAAAAGAAATCCTTCGTGCTTCGTGTAAGAAGGAAATTACTTTGGATGTTTCAGCGCTTTCAAAAGGAACCTATTTGATTTTACTATCTGACAAAACAAAAGGTTTACTCAGAAAAGAAAAACTCATTGTCGAGTAAACTCCTTTTCTAGTAAACGGTATTTTTGACTGGCCTCTTTGCGTGAACAGGCATTGAAATGCCACCATTCTGTTGGTAGATTCCTAAAACCTTGAGACCGCATCACTTTGCGCAAAAGCGATCTGTTTGCTATTTGTTGTTCTGTCAATTCTCCTGTAGCTAAAAAATGGGCCTCCATTGACGGATATGCAATTTTTCGAATGTCATCAAAACCTGCTCCCATATCTAAGGGATTCCCTTTTGAATCGCAAATTGTAAGATCAATGGCTGCACCGTAATTGTGTAAACTTTTATTTACCGGATTAGAAACAAATTTCACCCTTTCGGATGGCTTGAGTGAATCGAGTGCATGCCACATTTTCCATTGCACGTCTACTGGACGAACAGCATCATAAATGAATAGATGAAAGGATGAATCCTCCTCTAACAAAGCATCCTGACATTTCATCAATCTATCGGCAACGTCCTTCTGTAAAAAAGGCTTATTGATTATGGAGTAAAGTACTTGATGCATAAAGTTGTCTGAACTTGCATATTTAATTTCAAAAAAAATGCGCTTATCAAGTTTCGAAAGATCGCACAAACCAAATTCGGCCATATAGGAATTGAATCCTGCTGTATCATTGATTGCCACTATTTCCAAATTCTTTTTTTCAGATTTTACAGGAAGTGTTTTTTCCTTGTTATTCGATTTACAGCCAAAAAAAAGCACTATTCCGATGAAAAATAATCCAAACTCTATTCTAATATTCAAAACTGTTCTTTGCATTGCAACATTTGGTTTAAATTTGCCGGATAAAATCAGATAAATATGCCAAAGATAGCACAGAAGGCAATTGATATGCCAGCATCTCCGATTAGAAAATTGGTTCCATACGCTGAAAAAGCGAAGAAAGAAGGGAAAATTGTTTACCACCTGAATATCGGTCAACCAGATATCGAAACACCGCAAGTTGCGTTGGATGCTATTAAAAATATGGATCGTCGTGTGATTGAATACAGTCATTCGGCTGGATTTGAAAGCTATCGAAACGGACTTTCTGCTTATTACAAAAAGACAGGAATTAATGTAAATCCTGAAGATATCCTTATCACAACGGGTGGTTCTGAAGCATTAATTTTTGGCTTTATGACGACTTGCAACCCAGGTGATGAAGTGATTATTCCTGAGCCATTTTATGCAAACTATAATGGTTTTGCAGTAACTGCTGGTTTGACAGT
>CAISOQ010000118.1 GCA_903887095.1 uncultured Flavobacteriia bacterium | reverse complement strand
ACGCAAAGGTGGTGTAATATGGCACACCCAAGGTAGCGGGAAGTCTTTAACAATGGTAATGCTAGCCCAAGCTATTGCTATGGATCCGAGTATCCGTAATCCTAAAATTGTTTTGGTTACTGATAGAACCGATTTAGACAATCAGATTACAGGCACATTTCGCAAGTGTGGCAGGTTTGTAGAGAATGCCACAACTGGTCAGCGTTTGGTTGAGTTACTAGAAAACAAAGGCGATGCAGTGGTAACCACCATCATCAACAAATTTGTGGCAGCTGTAAAGAAAATAAACAAACCTTTAGAGAGCCATGATATTTTTGTTTTGGTAGATGAAGGACACCGAACACAGCATGGAACATTTAATGTAGATATGCAAAAAACATTGCCCAATGCATGTTTCATTGCCATGACCGGAACCCCCCTTTTCAAGAAAGACAAAAGCACCGCAGCAAAATTTGGTGGTGTAATTGATGCCTACACCGTTGACCAAGCAGTGAAAGACGAAGCAGTTGTTCCCTTGCTTTATGAAGGACGATTGGCATTACAGGATGTGAATGCAAGTCCTATTGATACTTTCTTTGGAATGGTTTCAGAGCCATTAACGGAATACCAAAAAGCAGACATCAAGAAAAAGTTTGCCCGTAATGACCATTTGAACTCAGCCGAGCAAAAAATGAGAATGATTGCTTGGGACATCAGCTACCATTTTCGAGATAACTGGCAAGGTAAAACACCATTTAAATGTCAGTTGGTTTGCGATAAAAAGTTGAATGCCATTAAGTATAAAGAGTATTTGGATGAAATTGGCATAGTTACCAGTGAAGTACTTATATCTTCGGTAGATGAGAGAGAAGGCGAAGAAAGTGCTTATGAAAAGTCTACCGAAAAGGAAAATCAGTTTTGGAAGAAAATGATGGACGAACACGGTAATTCAAAAAGCTATGAAAAAAATATCATCAACCGTTTTAAGAATCAAAAAGACCCGGAAATCATCATCGTTGTTGACAAATTGCTCACCGGTTTTGATGAACCCAAAAACACGGTTTTATATCTCACAAGAAATTTACAAAGTCACAAACTGTTACAAGCCATTGCTAGGGTAAACCGAATTTATCCTGATAAGGAGTTCGGTTACATCATCGACTACTATGGTGTGATTGAAAATTTAGATGATGCTTTGCAGATGTACTCCTCGTTTGAAGATTTTGACGAAGAAGATCTGAGAGGAACGCTTACCAATATTTCGGTAGAAATTAAAAAACTAACGCAAAAGCATTCAGACATTTGGGATATTTTCAAAACCATAACCAACAAGCGAGATGCAGAGGCCTATCAGCAATTATTGAAAGATGAAGCAATAAGAGTTTTGTTTTACGATAAACTGGCAGCATTTGCCAAGGGTTTGAAACTTGCGTTATCATCAATTCAATTTCATAAAGAAGTTGACGAAAAAGTAATCAATCGTTACAAAGCAGATTTAACCATGTTTATGAAATTGCGTTTGGCAGTTGTGGAACGCTACAGCGATGAAATTGACTACAAACAATACGAAGGGCAAATTCAAAAATTAATTGACACACACATCACCACCGAAAAAATTGAAACCATCACAGAACTGGTAAATATATTCGATAAGGACAAATTTCAGCAAGAAGTAGAAAACACAACGGGAAAAGCAGCAAAAGCGGACAAGATTGCCAGCAGAACAGCGAAGCATATTACCGAGAAAATGGATGAAGACCCTGCTTTTTACAAGAAGTTTTCGCAAATGCTTAAAGAAACGATTTCCGAATATGAAGCCAAAAGAATCAGTGAAGCACAATACTTGAGCAGAGTACAAGACATTATGAATAATGTTTTGGCTCATATCGACAACGATATTCCAGAGCAATTGAAAGACAGAGATGTTGCCAAAGCCTTTTACGGTTTGACAGTTGAGGCGTTGTATGAAAAAATTCAAGACAATATAGTTCGTAAAGAAGTTGCAATACAAACGGCTTTACAAATTGACGACCTGATTCAAAATTCTGTTTTAGACAACGGAAAACCCATTATTGACTGGCAATACAAAACCAACATCACAGGAAAATTACTGATTGAAATTGGTGACTATTTAATTGATGAAGTTCGGGACAAACACAATGCTGAATTGTCATTTCAAGACACGGACAAGATTGCAGAAGGTTGTATTGAAGTGGCTAAAATCCGGTACAAGTGATTACGGATTCTGTTCAATTTGGAAGCAGAACCATTGGTTTTCGGTTGGAGTATTCATCCCGAAAATCGCTTGGCATAACTGTAACTCATGAAATGGAAGTGTTGGTGAAAGCTCCGACAGATACTACCATGGAAAAAGTGAAAGAGAAAATCAGAAAAAAAGCATCTTGGATAATTAAACAACAAAGCTTCTTTCTTTCCTTCCATCCAAAGACACCAAAACGAAAATACATTAGTGGTGAAACTCATTTGTATTTAGGTAGACAGTACCGCCTACAAATAGTAATTGCCAAGGTGGAATCTGTAAAATTAAAAGGCAAATTCATCGAAGTAACAACTCATGATAAATCAAGAGCAAAGGACTTATTAGGCAATTGGTATTTACAACATGCAAGGACAAAGTTTCATGTAGTTGCTCAACCCTTAATTGAAAGATTTAAAAAACACAAAGTAGAACCAAGTACTATTGTGT
>CAISOQ010000117.1 GCA_903887095.1 uncultured Flavobacteriia bacterium | reverse complement strand
TGTACGACATATACCCTATTTCTGGAACGTGAATTGCCTTTTTTCACATACTCATTCAACAAAAAATGAGCTGTTTTATCTTTCTCTCGATCGGTTCCAATAGTAAGCAAACCAGGTGATTTATCAACTACAATGATTGTGGCATCTTCATGCAGTATCGTCAAACCTTTCGGATGAAATTTCTTAGGGCTATGCTTTTCACTTGGTCTTTCAGACATCAGAAATGGTTGAAATTTTAAAATTCTAATTTGATTCTACATCCATTTCACCCCTAATTGTTCAAGAGCAGGTTTATCTTGGAAATGCAGCAGAAACTCATGTGTTCCGGGTAATAGATCGATGAAATTCTTGTCCAAATGAATTCCAGAAGCAATTGAATAAACCCACGCATTGCGCATGTATTTTGAGTTTGTCAAAACAACCTTGGCTGTTTTAGAAGCTGCATCAATATCTTTTAGTTCCAATTTAAAATCAGTCGAGTCGGATTTGTCATACAATTGTGGTAAATGTGAAAATGTCCGCTGAAACTCTTGCCCTTTTTCATCTTTCCAGGAAAATTGTATCACATAATTCTCAGAATCCAATTTTTTATCAATGCAACTGTGACAGATTTTTTCTGTTGTGCTTCCTGAAATTATTTTCTGAAGTTTACCATTCAATAATTCCTTTCCTTTCAGGTTGTAAATGGTGTATTTCAGATCCAGCTGAAAGGTGTCCGGTTGATCAGATACGAGGTAATATTCCTCTACCCCGCTTGGACTTACTTTCGATAATACCGCCACATCCTCATAATCGTCCTTTACCCAATATTGCAGTGCTTTCCAGTTCCCATAAGAATCCATACTAGACCATGATGGCGCTGGCCAACAATCATTTACCTGCCAATACAAAGTACCCATGCATCGAGGCGCGTCTAATCGATGACCTGTCACCGCCATGCTTACTGCTGTGGCCTGTGTCAATTGAGAATAGTAAACGAAATCTTCAAAGTTTAAAGGATTACCATACAATAATTGAGCATGTTTAAGAATCATTCCATTTCCGACATAACTCTTTTGGTGGTGCTTCATGACTTCAGATTCCAGGCTCCAATCCTTTTTTTCAGAGAAATTCAATAGTGTGGAATATTCAGGAAAACTTTGGAAGCCATATTCTGCGTTAAAACGTCCAATCTTTTTAGCAAAATCACTCATCGGATCTTTGCCGTGCCACACGCCCCAGTAATGCTGCGAACCGTGATTGTAAAACTCATCTTTTCCCCAGTTACTCAATGGCGAAGTATGAATGTATGGAGAGTTAGTAATTCGCGATAACGTAACCGGAATAAGCTGTTTGAATAATCGCGTATATGATTCTTCGATTTCTTTGCAAGCAACAGGATCCAGCTTGTATTTTGCTTGAAAACCCCAGTTCTTCCATGCTACGTCCACCTCGTTATTCCCATTAAAGAGTGTCAGTGAGGGATGAGAAGCGATACGTGGTATCTGGTATTCAAGTTCCTCTTTTACATTTTCTAAAAAATCAGGATCGCCAGGATACATTGCGCAAGCAAACATAAAATCTTGCCATACCATCAATCCGTAGCGGTCGCACGCATCATAAAAAGCATCATCAGGATAATAGCCTCCACCCCAGACACGCACCATATTATAGTTGGATTTGGCCATCGTCTCGACCATAGCTTCCAATTTTTGATCACTTACACGTGCTGGAAAAATATCTTGAGGTATGTAATCACCGCCTTTGCAAAATATCTCGCGGCCATTCACTTTTATGACATAACTAGTCCCCCATTTATCTGGCGCTGTAACAAGTTCTGATTTTCGTATTCCGAAATTGATTGCTTTTTTTTCGAGGACAGTTTCGGTTGTACCCTCCAAACTCAAGGTCCATTCATCGTTGTATAAATGCTGTTCACCCTGACCTCTTGGCCACCATACTATTGGATTATCTATTTCTTCGGAGCGGACAACAGACGTTTCGCCAACCTCAATATTGATTCGACCAAATAAACGACTCTCCCAAACCATTGGTGTTCTTGCGGGATGAGCTAAGTGCAATTCAAACGTCATTTGGGCTTTATCCTCCAAAATGGAATCTGTGACACAATTAATCCCAATGATTTTATTGCCATTATACGCACTTAAAATCACTGGTTTTAAAAAGCCAATGGTATTCATGCGCAGCGACCAATCCCAACCAAACTGGTATTGCGGTTTCCGGGTATAAGGAGCGATGGCAATGGAATCAACATCATTTGGTGCCGGAAGCCTATAAGATGCTTTTAAATAGTTCTTTCTATGGTACAATACTGGCGGATAAAAAACGACACGCAACTGGTTCTCTCCTATTTTCAACTTATTCTTAACCTCAAAACGATATGGGCGAAAAGCATTTTGCGCAAATCCTATCTGTTGACCATTTAGAAATATCTCAGCATATGTATCAATTCCTGGAAATTCAATTTCAACAAACTCCTTTTTTAAATCTTCTTGTGTAATAACTATCGAAGTTGCAAATTCCCAGCTATAGTCTTCAATCCAACGGAATAATTTTTCATTCATTCCATAAAATGGATCTGGCAATTCTCCTGACTCAATCAACTTTTCTTGCACAGAACCATGAGTCCCAGATGACATCCAAGTGTTTTTGATGGGATGTTTAAATTGCCAGTTCAGTTTAGTTTGTCCTAAAACATTCATAGAAATCATCATCAAAAAAAGTAGAAAGGAACTTAACTGTCTCATGACTTTTGGAAATTTGCCTTTAAGTTTTTAAAAATTACCATTTACGATTAAATGGCGCATCCACCATTCCTTCAAAACCATTGGTTTTCAATGCATAATTAAACCCATTGTAAACAGAATATGAACCTACGCGTCCACTTTTGTCAATTGCAAGAAAACAGCATTGCAAACCTGTTAGATCTTTATGTTTAGAAATGATTCGTTCTACTGCCATACGACACGCTTCTGAAGGAGAATGTCCCTGACGCATTAATTCTACAACTGTATGACTCCCAGCAATTCGAATAATTGCTTCACCTAATCCAGTAGCACACGCAGCACCTACCTCATTGTCAACAAATAATCCTGCCCCAATAATAGGAGAATCTCCCAATCGACCATGCATCTTGTAAGCCCATCCACTCGTCGTGCATGAACCAGAAAGATTTCCTTGTTGATCCATTGCCAACATACCAATTGTGTCGTGGTTCTCGTGATTTATTTCAGGTTTTTTAAACAACTCTTTATTCTCAGCCTTCCACTTTTTGTATTCCGCTTTTACCTCTGGAATAGGCGTTTTAATCGTTCCAAATCCTTGCTCCAAAGCAAATTTTTTAGCGCCTTCCCCAACAAGCATTACGTGCTGAGTTTTTTCCATGATTGCACGTGCAACAGAAATTGGGTGATCAATTCCCTCCAAAAATCCAACGGAACCACAACGCGATTCATGATCCATGATGCATGCATCCAGCGTAACATGACCATCGCGATCAGGCATACCACCTATTCCAACACTGCGATTGCTAATATCTGCTTCGGTAACACGAACACCTTTTTCGACCGCATCGAGCGCTGAACCCCCTTTGGACAATACTTCCCAAGCTGCTGAATTTGCTGCTAAACCATGGTTCCAGGTGGACAAGACAATTGGGCCACTCACTTTCCCTTCAAAAGACGTAGTAATCATTTCTCCAGCTTTAAAAGGCTTGATGAGTCCTAAAGCAAAGCCAGTAAGGCCCAATTTCAGGAACCTTCGTCTTTTATTGTTTTCCATTTTATCTGTTTTTCATTTCCTGGGCCAACCAATTTTGATAGATCTTCGCCAATTTTTCGTGATCCGCATATTGAACCCTAAAGTCGTGTCTGCCTGTATAATCAGGTTTAGCCATCATGAAAATAAAGTTATTCTTATCGCGATTCAGCACAGCATCCACCACTTCAGTCGGAGGAATACAAATTGGCCCGGGAGGCAAGCCATTGATTTTATAGGTGTTGTAAGGACAATCAATGTCTCTATGAACATTCAACAAACGCTGCACACTATCCAACTTATCGCCCCAGCAAAACTTAAATGTTGGATCTGACTGCAATTTAATTCCCTGATTGATTCGGTTCAAATACAAACCTGCAATGATTGGCCATTCCTCCGGCACTCGCCCCTGCTCTGAATATACAACACTCGCTAATGTGACCGCTTCCGAAGGTTTTTGAAGTCCAACTTTCTTCAACTTAGACATGCGATCTTCCGTCCAAAATTTCTTAAATTCTCCGGACATACGCTCAATGAATTGCTTTTCATCCGTATCATAATACATTTTGTAGGTATTTGGAAGGAACATCGAAGGTATTTCTTCACGAGACATTTCAAATAATTCCAACGTTTTTTGATTGTCCAATATTTCTACAAATGCTGCGCTATCAATCAATAAGATTTTTGAAAGTTTACCACCCAACTCTCGGATATCCCGGCAATTATTAAACGTCACATCGACCTCCACTTCCGCATTACCGTTTCCAGCATCATTGAGCTTTATTCCATTTAGGACTGTTTTGTATGGCGTGCCCGGTTCTATAATGTATTTTCCTAGAGCAATATTTTCTTTTCCTAATCCTTTGTACTCTGCAACACCGATGAATGCTTTAACATCATCTATTGCACCTTGTTTTTCAAGATCTTGAGCCAAAACTTCGAGTGATGTAAATCCCTTGATGTAATATTCAAGAGCTTTATTATTCACGGTTGTTTTTCGACTCGCCATGAATAGAGAAAATTTGGGGAAAATAATGACCCCACCAACAATTGCAATGACTGCAACTACAATTAGAATTACTTTTTTAGACATAACTGATAACTTATTTCGTCAATTCGCTGACCTTTATATAAAAACCAATCTTTTCGAATACCAATGCGATCAAAACCAACACTTTCAAACAATTTAAGACTATTCAAATTGTCTGCTTGAATAGAACAATACAAATTGTGCATTGCCAAAAAATCGCGTGCATATTCCACGATCAATTCTAGACTTTCTTTTGCAAACCCTTTACCACGTTGATTTTTTTCACCAATCAAAATTCCAACAGCCGCGTTCCCATTTTTAAAATCTGCGTCATAAAGATCTATTGCACCAACTGACTCATTTGAACTATTCAAACAAATCATAAAACGCAATTGACCAGTTGAACGAATATGCTGTTGCTGCTCAATTAGTTGCATTATTCCATTCAATGAAAATGGCACCTCCGTATCTGTAACCTTCCAATGCTCTGGATTATTTTCCCAAAGCATCAAACGAGTCGCATCTTCTGGTTCAACCGATCGGAGATATATGTTTGATGATTTTAGCATCTTCTAATGAACGTAATCTATTTTGAATTTCTTCTACACCATAACTTGGGATTCCTTTGTATCCTTTCGGTAAGTTTATTCCCACTATTTTTTGAATCATTTTTTTATTCTCCAAACACACCAATAAATCTGAAAGTTGGTTGCAATCCGGAAAACCGAAGAGAAAAACAAGTGGCGTTAAACAAGTTGCTTTTCCGACTTTAGCAGATGCATGGGAACTAAATATTTCAACTACGTCGTGTTTCGAAATTAATCCTTTTACTTTTAAGAAAACGGATGGGATTTTTCTAGAATGAATAACTTGGAGAGCCTTACCGTAATTCAATCCAACATCTTTCCCGTTGTATTTCAAGCTAAAATAGTCTCCTTCAATTGAAACACCAATGTGGGGTGGGATTTTGTCAGCATACCAAATCCATAGATAAGTACCTTCAGATAGATTCGCTGAATGAAACTGATTGATATTCTCAAATTCGAAGCTATACATGGAAGGTCCCTGAAAAAACATATTCGCCAGGACCGATAAGTCTGACATTGGTAAATTCTTGCTCTGAAACTCGGTCAAATGAGACTCTCAATTTACCGCCTTTGACAGTTACACGCACTTCCTGGCTTCCAAACAATCCTTTTTCCATTGAATAAGCTATCGCACATGCTGTAACTCCAGTTCCACATGACAGCGTTTCGTCTTCAACCCCTCGCTCGTACGTGAATACCTCCAAGTGATTTGCATCTTTAATCTCAACTAAATTCACATTAATTCCTTCTGAAAGAAATCGACTTGAATAACGAATTTCTCTGCCAAAAGCTACAATATCTTCATTGGCTAAGTATTTTGAAAAACGAATATAATGAGGCGAACCTGTGTACATTCTATAATCCTCACCTATCCTTTCTACCTCATTTACATTGTTCATTTCTAAGGCGATAACATCTTCCTTCTTAAATGCTACATGAGGCCCGTCAATTGCCAAAAAAGTAGTTTCAGTTGTATCAATTCCAAGAGTTGCTGCAAATGCGACAGAACATCGGGCGCCATTACCACAAAAACTTTTCGATCCATCAGAATTAAAATAATCCATTTCAAAATCAAAACCTGATTTCGAATTCAAGCGAATTAGCCCATCAGCCCCTACGCCAAATCTTCGATTGCAAATACGCTGAACATCTTTAATACTCAATGAATCATAGCGTCCATCAAGATTGTCAACCATTACAAAATCGTTTCCTGTACCCTGATATTTCTTGAATTCAATATGCATTGTTCTTTCGTTAAACAAAAGTAGGCTTTTACTTTAAAAAGGTTAACATAACAGCTTAACAATCTTTAACAACGGTCTTTTAACAAAACTAATTGCCAGTCGTTATAATTGTATCTGAAATTCATTCTAATTATTGACAAAGATGAAAAACAATTTAAAACTTTTTGGACTTGGACTTTTAGGAGGAATGCTTCCACTTGGAGCTTATCTAATGTTATCTTCTAGTCCGTTCACAAATTTATCTGACCAAGTTATCGACGGAAACCGTCTTGCCAATGTAAGAGCAGTTTCATTAGATGGAAGCGGTGTATTGGCACCAAATTTTGTTGACGCTTCTGAGAGCAGCATCAATTCTGTTGTTCACGTAACTACCAAAGTAGTCCAAACATCATTTCAACGCGATTTGTTTCAGGAATTTTTCTATGGTCCCGGTGCAGGTGGAAAAGAATTCAAACAATATGGTTCTGGATCCGGATCTGGCGTAATTGTATCATCAGAAGGTTATATTGTAACGAACAATCATGTTATTGAAAATGCAAGTGAAATTGAGGTGATTCTAAACGACAATTCGAAATATTCTGCAAAGTTAGTTGGAGCGGACCCATCCACAGATATAGCTGTCTTAAAAATTGAAGGCAGTGGATTCCTACCTATTCCTTTAGGCAATAGTGACGATCTTCATATTGGCGAATGGGTACTCGCAGTGGGGAATCCATTTAATTTAACATCAACTGTCACTGCGGGAATCGTTTCCGCGAAAGCAAGAAACATAAACCTTCTGTCTGATCGAACACAACAGAATATAGTGCCAATCGAATCATTTATACAAACAGATGCGGCAGTAAATCCAGGAAACAGTGGCGGCGCACTTGTGAACACAAAAGGTGAGCTTGTTGGAATAAATACAGCAATCGCTTCTCAAACAGGCAGTTATTCAGGTTATTCATTTGCTGTTCCGGTCAATTTGGTACAGAAAGTAATGCGCGACTTAATCGATTATGGAATTGTTCAACGCGGATACCTTGGAGTACAAATCGCTGACATCAACCAGGAATTAAAAGAAAGTAATAAACTGCCGAACACAAAAGGAGTATTTGTTTCCAAAGTTACGGAAGATGGATCTGCACAAAATGCAGGAATGAAAGACGGTGATGTCATCTTGAAAATCGGATCAAGGGAAGTGAATTCTGTGGCAGAACTTCAAGAAGAAATAGGCAAAAGACGTCCTGGCGACAAAGTAATCTTGACCATTCGCACTAAAAATGGAGATGAAGAGATAAAAGAACTTGTTTTAAGAAATAAAGAAGGTGAGACCAAATTAGTCTCAAAAGAAGAAATTTCAAAAAATTATGCGTTGGGTGCAACATTTGTCGACTTAACGAGTAAAGAGAAAAAGGAGCTCAACGTGACTTACGGTGTAAAAATAACATCACTCACCTCAGGAAAACTAAAATCCATTGGTTTACAAGAAGGTATGGTGATAACGAAAGTCAATAACGAACCAGTAGAAACGGTTGAGCAACTAACAAACAAACTGAATGGAGTGAACCGCGGTGTGCTTTTAGAAGTATTGTCACCTAGCGGCAAAAGAGACTATTATGGTTTTGGACTCTAGAATGTTTGTGAAAGGCACGGTTTTTGTGTGAAGTGGGAATTAAAAAATTGTGAAGAAATTATTTGGAAAACAGTTTTTTTTGGTCGTAACTTTGCACCCATTTTCCGTTCATTAGGTACAATTTAAAAAGAGAGGAAACAGAAGAGAATGAGACAGCTTAAAATTACGAAGTCGATTACAAATCGCGAGAGTCAATCACTTGACAAATACTTACA
>CAISOQ010000116.1 GCA_903887095.1 uncultured Flavobacteriia bacterium | reverse complement strand
GTTAAACCAGCTGCTGTTGTTGCTCCAGAAAGTGTTGCAAGTACAGTGCTCACCGTACAATTATCTGTAGCAATTGCATTCCAACCAGTTCCTGTTTTCGTATAGTTACATTGACCTGGGTCAACATCTACAGATTGGTTACCTGCTGCACCGCATGAAGAGATAGCTGGAAGAATGTTGTCATTCACCACTACATCAAAGCTACATGTTGAAGTATTTCCTGTTCCGTCAGTAACCGTCCAAAGTACAGTTGTTGTACCAAGGTTGAAATCGACGTTTGCAAGGGTTGTTAAACCAGCTGCTGTCGTTGCTCCTGAAAGTGTTGCAAGGACAGTACTCACAGTACAATTATCTGTGGCAACTGCATTCCAACCGGTTCCTGTTTTCGTGTAATTACATTGACCAGCGTCTACATTGAAGGTTTGATTTAAAACACAATTAATGATTGGATCTTGTGTATCTGTTACTATTACATTGAACGAGCAAGTTGAAGTGTTTCCATCTTGATCGGACGCTGTCCAGACAACCAATGTGTTTCCAAGGTTGAAAGAAACACCATTTAATGATGTTCCTGTTCCTGAAGTTGCACCTGAAAGCGCATAGCTCAAAGTTGTACTTGTACAAAGATCAACTGCTGCTGCGTTCCAAGAGTTGTCGCGCTGAGTGTATGTGCATAAACCAGCCTCAACGATTACAGAAGTATCAGTTGTAACGCCGCAACTTGTGAAAATAGGCGATTGTTGATCTTCAACGAGAACATCGAAAGAACAAGTTGAGGTATTGCCAGAATTATCAGTTGCAGTCCAGATGACATGTGATGTTCCATAGTTGAATTCAACATTGTTTAATGTACTCGTTCCGGTTCCGGAAGTCGCTCCTGAAATAGCATAACTCAAAGAAATAATACCCGAGCAATTGTCTGTTACGTTTGGAATCCAAGTTGCTCCATGGTGCGTGTAACTGCAATAACCAAGATCGGTTTGCACAGTTGCAGTTCCTGAGAAACCGCAACTTACTATCGTTGGAACAGTGCTATCATTTACCGTAATGTTAAATGAGCAGGTGTTTGTATTTCCTGTTGCATCGGTGGCCGTCCAAACTACTTGAGTTATCCCTTTGTTAAATTGAACACCATTGAGTGAGCTGCCTGATCCACTTGTTGCTCCAGTAAGCGCATACGTGATAGAAGGAACTGAACAGTTATCAGAAGCAGTTGCATTCCAAGCTGTTCCAGAATGTGTATAGGTACAAACTCCTGCATTGGTTGTTACGGATTGATTTCCGATAGCAGCACAGTTAAGAGCTGTTGGATTTTGATTGTCAGTAACGGTTACATTATACGAACACGTTGAAGTATTTCCTGAACCATCTGTTGCGGTCCAAGTTACGGTTGTTAAGCCTAGGTTGAAAACAACACCGTTCAATGAAGTTCCTGTTCCAGTTGTTAAACCAGTAAGCGCATATGTAATTGAACTAACCAAACAATTATCTGAAGCAGTTGCATTCCAAGCTGTTCCAGAATGAGAATATTGGCAAGTACCAACTGAAGAATTTACTGATTGATTACCAACACATGTTATTATTGGATTTGTCATATCCGCTATAACAGAAACTGTAGCATTACCATTTGATTTACATCCAATATCATCCGTTACAACAACACTATATACGCCGGCACTTAAAGATGATACATCTTCGGTTGTTGCACTAAAAGCACCAGGGCCTGTCCATAAATATGAATATGGACTTGTTCCACTATTCACGGAAAAATTGATTGAGCCGTCAGATGCACCTATACAAGACTCAGAGGTAGTTTGAACTACGCTGCTAATTATAGAATCCTGAATTGTTAAAGTAAAAGTATAATAACAAAAACTAATGCCATCTGGTATTGCAAAATAGGTTTGTGTACCAATAGCTGCAGGAAAAGGATTGTTTTCATCATATTTTATGGAAGAGGGGGTGATGTTATTTGTATTGTAAAAACTTAATCCCAATGGAAAATATTGAGCAATACTATCATAAGGTAAGTAAGGGTCGTTATAATTGCAAATAACAAAATCTCTAATAACAGGTGTGCTTGAACAATTTGCAGCTAAATAGCTTGCCGCATCAATATCAATAATAAGAGGGTCTTTTATTGGCTCACCTGCACATAATCCACTTGATTCATAACCTTGGATAAACTGGAGAGAAAATTTTGACCCCGAAACGGCTCCTTGACCACTTACATTACCTCCTAAAGCGATACTTGGTGGACAATCAGGATTAGCAAGAATATTACAATCATCAGTTACAGTAAGGTGAAAACTTAATCTTGCCAATACTGAATCTGGAAAACCTGCAACTAAAGGAAGTGTTCCGAAATCCCATACTATAGAACCAGTTGGTCCCGCTGCAGGGTCAAAATAAGCATTATTTGGAGTAGGTAAGGGTAGGAAAGTAACATTGTTTACGATACTTCCACCAACATAACTTGCTGTGTAAGGAATTGGTATTGAAATTACAGCGTTGTTTATTGCTTCTGTACCTTGGTTTTTAATTTCAACCATATATTCAAGGTCTTGTCCAGGTAAGACAGTTATTGGACTAGAACCGACAGGAATTCCATTTATAGATTCAGCGGAAACAAATGCCTCTATGTCCGGTATGTAGGCGTCAACAGACATTGCCATAGCAAAAATAATGTAGGTGTCCTGTGTTGAACCATATTGAAATTGTGTTGATGTTTGATTGTTGGTCAAGACAGAATTACCGGTATTAGGAATATCAAACATCGCGATATCGACACCTGTATTATTCTGAAGGTTTGGGTTTCGAGAATTTCCACCAGTATTTACCGATCCATTGAAAAAGTTGTTACTTGAATTCCCCGTATGGTTCAGGGTTACCCAAGAAGTATTTTGCCAATTTCTGATTTTAAAATAATCTCCTGTAATTCCCACATCACCCTCACCAGCCATTAACCCAAGTTTCATGTTTACATCCCCACTTTGTACAGTTTGGAATCCAGCAACTGGCAATTCGTAGTTAACAGAACTATTGCCTACAACATAGGCATGACCATCAAAAAGTGTGACATCTCGCCAATTCATTTTGGAATTTTCATAGATGACAATCATTCCCCATCCGCCATAATATCCAGTTGCGCCGCCATTTCCTTCAATAAGAGCAATATCAGCTGCTGTGTAAGATCCAACGCCGCAGTTTTTCACATAATCAGTTACTTCAATATAAGCTGAATACATGTTTCCATAATTTCCGTCCGGGTAATAGATGTTTCCAGGATTCGCGGTAAACTCAGTATAGGCAGATTGTCCTGGGCCTTTAAAACTTATTTTTCTTTTGTTAAGAGTCTTAGTTAGAGAACCTTTGGTGACAGAAAATGACTCAGGACTTGAGGTTGCATTACTTGCTCTTCCTGTCCAATAAAGACCAGCATAAATGATATTGGAACAGCCCGGAATTGCACCATTTTCTGTAGAAAAACCAAGCACTGAAGAAGATGAGTTTAATGTGTTTGCATCGCCGTCAATATCATTGTAAACCATGACATTATTACTGTTGTTGTCATTCACATTATAAGATTGTAAAGTCATGTTCGAATTTCCAATCATTGTGAAATCACCCTGAATATTGTATATGACTTTAGAAGGTGTGTAACTCGAAGTTCGTTGCGTGAACGTTTTTATAACTTGAGCGTTTATTGAACTTGATATTGCAATCGTTATTGAAATGAAAGCAATATATTTTACAATTCTTGTTGAGATAAAATTTTTCATAACATAGAATGATTTATTTGCTAACTTCTGATGAATAAACGAGAGTAATGGATGGGTTTAATTCACCACTTAAAAAAGAATTAATTTTTTCTTTTTCACAATTCGTGTTTCCAATTGATGGTTCACATAACGCTATTGAACTAGAAATGTAGAGGTACTTTAATTTTTCAAATTGACTCAAATAATTTGTATTGAGTTTCCAATTTAAATCAGATTCATTTTCAATTTGAATCAAAATCAATTCGATATTTTTAAATTGTGAATTTTGATTATATAATTCACTCATTGAAGCAATGTCAGTAATGACTCGAATCATTTCTACTTGTGGATCAACGTTAGAAATCGCACCTTGTTTTAGGTACATCGTTGGCACAACTCCTCTGCTCAATTGTTGAATGGGATAAGTTGTCTCTGAAATTACAGGTGCAGCCAAAATATTGGTTAATTCAATTGGATTTTGAGCTAATAAACCATTGCTTATTAATACAAATCCGCAAACAATTATAAAAGACTTGATTTTAAAAGAGTGATTTTTCATGGTTTCATTTTTTTATGATTTTTCGATTTTTAATTCTTGATTACTTTCAAGGTTTCTGTGAACGGTTCACTAGATATTGACATAAATATTTTCCGTATGGATTAGGTGGAAAAATAATTTGCTAGGAAACTTCTGTTCCAGCATTAACATCTCTAACCTGTTCAGAGGTCTGCTACTATTTAACCAGATCCTAAAAATGATCCACCCGGATCTGCATACCCCGGTGCAACTACAATTTCAAACATGGCCACTTGCGGGTGCAGGGTGGCATAAAAGGAAAGGTAGAGGTCCGAATTGGTCGAACCGCAACAATGGCCCTTTCTTTCTACTTCTGGTGTGGTGAAAGTGGTGTCCGGACTTCCGGAAAGATCGAAAGTAAAAAAAGGTACATCTGTATCACATTCTGGAAGTTGTGTTTGAGCATAAAGAGGTACGGCGAAAAGCAGAAAACCGATCAGTGTGATCAGTCGCTTTTTGTAAACGTTGAGATTTTTCATACGCAGAGATTTTTGTGATTAAATGCTATTTCAAGCGACTAATCTATTCTCTGGATGGAAGGTTGTCCTAGTTTATTCCACAGACCTTTTCGGGAATTAAACCAATGGTGCTGCTTGCTCAATCAGATTTGACGAGCATTCAAGGAATTCTTAAGTAAAATTAGTGGGCTACTAATGGGCGATAATCAGCATTTTGCCTTTGTCAGAACTGTTTGTTTCTTGTACGAAATAAACACCATTTGCAAGATCCGAAACATTTACTTTTAAGATGTTTGAACTGGTATGCAGGGTTTTCAATACCTTGCCTTGTAGATCACAAATGACAAAGGAATGATTGCTGTTTCCTGGCGTTTCAATGGTTACTTCGTTACTGCTTGGATTTGGATAAACACTAAATGTTGGCGATGATTTTAATTCGTCCATTCCCAAAAGGCAATAATCAGCTATTTGAGTTGCAACAGCGTTTCGACGGTTGTTGATGAAGGATTTTAATCCTGCAATGTTTTCGCCGCCGGGAGTCCCAGGTACATTGATGGTGTTCGAAAGATTGTCTTCAAATTGCTGATTGGTGAAAAATTTGTTGGGATCGGCATAGACGGATGAGCGGATGAGGTTCGCCAGAGAATCAATTCGATGGTACATGCCGGCCGGACTGAAATTGTAATCCAGATAGGTGCAAATAACATTTTCGTACATGGCATAATACGTTGAATCGGCCAGGAGTTTCTCTATCAAAGGACGGTTGCCTGAGGGCGGACTGAAGTAATTCATAGTCATTTGCTCCAGCTGAGGTACAGACATTCCCATGTTGAAATTTCCAAATGCTTCATTGACATCCCACGAGATGAATTTGAATTGGGAGGTCAACGAATCGTGGTACAGGTAATAATTGTGCCCACTTCCAATGTATGAATCCAAATTGGCGAACAGGTTGTGTGCCGCCCAGGTTTTGATAAAATTTTCACTGTCGAAAATGGGGTTGAGGGCCTCGTGAAGATTGGTTGGCGTATTGTTTAGCGTGTTGATGAATGTGATGAGATCCGTCCAATCGTTCAGCGATTCATTGAGTTTGAGTTCATATTTTGGTTCATAAAGCGACTGCTGCGCGCCCAACCATTTTAAATCTCCTGAAGGGTCTCCTTTGAAAAGATTTCCTTTGTCATCCTGAAAAGCATTGCTCAAAAAAGTTTTATCGATTTCTTCTACGGTGGTGTAAAGTCCCCACAGTTGATCATTGATGTACACATTTGCAAAGTGCGCTCGCGGGGCATAACAACCGTTTGCATTTAGAAAATCAAACATGAGTTTTTCACGCAACAGGGTAGGGTCTTTGAATGAGTTATTTAGGTTGAGTTTCTTCAAACCATCATAGTTCTGGGCATTTACAAACTCATTGAAATCCAGCTTGAATGATTTCTTGACGCTCGGGTTATTGTAGGATGAATTGCCTTTTATCTTTACGCCACAATCAGCAAGTGAAACACCATCAATTTCAATATCGGCTTTTATGTAAAAATCACCGGCGTAACCATCTATGAGCGAATCCCAATAGGCATTTTGATGAAAAGTCAAACGGATTTCGTGAATGTTCTGATAGGCATGAAAATTAGCACCTTCATTTTGCGCAAAAAGTGCGGTGTAATGAAAAAATAACAGGAGCGTAAGAAATTGTTTCATAATCAGATATTTGAACTAAATGTACGGTATTTTTTCAATTTTCAGGGCAGATCCACGAGTATTTGAACAGCAGGAACATCTGCGGCGGCCCATTCCAAGTCGCTGAGTTCATTCTTTTGCAGCCATTGAAAGTTGATGTGTTCACTCAAAGTCGGTTGTTTGTCGGTGGTTCGACAGAGGAAGAAATGGATGATGATTTTAAAATCCGGATAAGTATGATGATGGGTCAGAAGCTTTGATTCGATGGTGATGTGCATGGAAAGTTCTTCCATGATTTCGCGTTTCAATGCAATTTCAAGTGTTTCGCCAGGGTTGACTTTTCCTCCTGGAAATTCATAGTTGAAGGAGGTGTAGGCGTATTTCGTTTCACCCTTTTGCAGACAAAGTATTTTGTCATTTTCTTGAATTACTGCTGCGACAACTTCTGCCTCTTTCATCTCGAAATACTATTGGAAATCAATGACGCATGTTGTCTTTAATGCTTTTTACAGGGTCCTCCATATTTCGCAATTCATCTACCACAGAAGAACTATTTTTTTTGAGAAATTCCTTCAAGATATAATTGTAGTATTGTTCCTTGTTTTGAAGAAATTCATTCAATTCGAAGGTTTGATCATCCCTGTTTAAGATGGTAAGGTTAATAAAGTCTTCAGCAATTGCCAATCGCATCGAATTCAGCAAGATGTCGTTGTATTTATCGATTAAATTTTTGATTTTTTGTTGCTGATCCGCTGTCATTTTCTATTTTTTTCAAAGGTAAAGATTTGTCATCTTGTTCTATGAAATAGATGTTAACACTTTTCACGTGACCCATTGAAATGGAGGAGTTCCTTGATTAAAAAAAATCCTAAAAAATAAGTCAACTGTTATTTTCTACGAAGCTTAAAGTTGTAGAAGAAGGAACTGTTCGAAAAATACATTCTAAAAAGTGGTTACTGCAATAACCTCGGATAAAAGAACTTTTTTATGTGATTCCAAAAACTCCTTATTAACTAAAATTTACGCCATGAAAACATTCATTCTCCAGCTTGTTTCAATCATGATTCTAATCATTTTTTTAATGGGCTCGTGTCATGTGAGGTAAATGAAATCAAACTTGTGGATATTAACGACACTTTAGGTTTTTACTATTTTCAGGGGTGACCTGCAGAACCCCAAAAGTATTCAATGTGTGCTCGATTTTAATTTACCTTACAAAAAAATGTATCGAAAGTACTTCTGTAAGTTAGACAGCTAGATTTTATCTATCGCAACTACGCTTCTTCCTGATTTGCTTTCTTTGATTTTCGATACAAATAACTGTCGTAGATGAACCGTTTCGCAAAGCGCACTTGCTTGTCTGAATTGATGAGCTTTTTGAAAACATTGGCATTCACTCCAAAATATTCATACGTTGAACCATCGGTGAATGTGATTTCGAGAAGCAGACCTTTGTGTTTGTAGTCAGCAATTCCGCATGTCGCAATGGTAGTTTGGTATTCAGGCAAGTTCAATGCTTTCGTTTCCGGTGCTATGCTTACGAGAAAATGGTATCCATCCACCACTTGTCGCCCCATAAACGTTGCTTCTTCTTTTAAGGGGTCTCCATCTTGAAACTTATCAGGATGCCATTGTTTTACAAGTTTTCTGTAAGTTAATTTCAATGCCGAGAGATCGATATCGTTTTCAATCTGAAATAATTTTTTGTATTCGTTGATGCGTTTCATTTACTAGGTTATCGGATAGACAAATAAAGCTATTTTGGAATGCAAGATTACATCAAAATCTCTAGGTATAATAGCTTAATTAGTTTTTTCTTTTTTCAAAAACTGAAAGGTTAGGACTTGATAAGCCGATGAATCCATCATGTGGTTAGAAAAAAAACCACTTTGAGGGGTTCTGAATTTTTTACTCTGAGAAATTCGGAAAAAGGTAATCACCCCTGTTTCACTTATTCACTATTGGTAAGTAATTCCTTCAACTAAAAAATCGTAGCCTAGTTTCTAGTACTTTCGTTTTTAAAATTGGAAACCATCAAAGTAAGTATCGTTTTACCCTTTAAAAATGCCGCGCTTTACTTCAAGGAGTGCATTGAATCGATACGTGCTCAAAGTCACGTTGATTGGGAACTTATCGCAATCGACGATCATTCCACCGATCAATCGAGGGCTATTGTTGAAGGCTTTCAAGATCCGCGAATAGTTGTCCATGCGAACGAAGGGGAGGGGATACTTCCAGCTTTGCAAAGCGCTCAGCAATACATCAATGGAGACGTTGTGACCCGAATGGATGCCGATGATAGCATGCCGCCTCACAAACTAGCATCCTTGCTTGCCCTTCTTGAAAGTGAGCCCAATGGGACCGTTGCAACGGGTAGGGTAAAGTACTTTTCAGATAGTGCGATTACAGAAGGGTATCAGGAATATGAAAACTGGCTCAACAAGACAGCTAGCGAAAATTCTTTCTACAATCAGATTTACAGAGAATGTGTGGTGGCATCACCCAACTGGATGATGCGTCGAGCAGATTTTGAGGCCATGGAAGGTTTTCGTCAACTGCAGTATCCAGAAGACTACGACATGGTTTTTCATTGGCGTCGGAAGGGTTTTTTGATCAAATCATGTGGAGAGTGCACCCATTTATGGCGGGAACATTCGGAGCGCACAAGCCGAAATTCAGACGTGTACCAGCAAGAAAGTTTTTTCAGACTCAAGTTGGCTTATTTTTTAGAAGAATTCCAGGGTCGAGAGCTCTACCTGATCGGTACAGAACAGAAAGGTGTTTTGCTAGCCAAAATGCTCCAGCAAGAAAATATTTCTTTCCGTTGGTTCGCGCAAGATCCGCAACTGATTGGTAAAAAGAAACGAGAGGTCGAACTTGAGAACATCAACTCGTTGCCCCAAAACGGCATCTGTATCTTATCCATTTATCCCAAAAATAAGGCGCGCGAGGAGCTTGTCGAGTTCATCCATTCTCGAAGGTATGTCATTGGTGAAACAGCACATTTTTTTTAGGGGAAGCTTCTGCATTATATTGGTTTTTCTTTTTGAAAGTTTTTACAAACAGAAGCTAAGTATCTCTATGCTATAAACTCATATTAGTTGTAAACGTATTGAACTCCATTTTTCGAGAATTAATTTCTATTTTAGAACCTGTAGAAGATAAATTATGAAACACATCCAAGTTGTAGCCGCAGTTATCATTCATAACAATAAAATTCTCTGTGTTCAGCGCGGACCAGCTAAGTATGAGTACATCTCAAAAAAATGGGAATTTCCCGGAGGTAAACTAGAGGAGGGAGAAACCAAATTGGAAGCAATTGTTCGGGAGATAAAGGAGGAGTTACATATGGAGATTAATGTTGATGCTTTCTTGATAACGGTTAAACATACATATCCCGATTTCCAATTGACCATGGATACATTTTTATGCAGTAGTATAACAGGCGAATTGACATTAACAGAGCATGGTGATTATAAATGGCTAGAAAAATCTGAATTGTCAGGTTTAGACTGGGCAGCGGCGGATGTTCCAATTGTTGAGAAATTGAATGAATTATGACTTGGTCCAATAATGCTTTAATTGAAAGTCTAAGAACGGGATTCATCGATAAGGTGATTACCTCGAATAAAGATTATCGTCCGCAATTGTTAGTGAACGATAAACTAGCTGGCAGAAAAGTGTTGAC
>CAISOQ010000115.1 GCA_903887095.1 uncultured Flavobacteriia bacterium | reverse complement strand
CTTGAGAATCGTTCCATAGCAACAATGGATTCTTTTTCAAGCTTATCGCCCTTTTGCAAATCCGGCAACAACCCTTCTCCATCTCCTTCCTCCTCCTCATCTTGCTCCAAATTTGATTCAAGATATACTTTCAAGAAACCATCAAATTTTATTACTTCTCCTTTTGCAACAAATTGTTCTGCAATACCTGGAGCAGCAATTTTTACTGTTGTACGTTCCAACTGTGCATGTGCCATTTGAGATGCAATCGCTCTTTTCCAAATCAAATCATAGAGTTTCTCATCATCTCTTTCTCCGGAGATAGAATGTACTCCAAAATCTGTGGGACGAATGGCTTCGTGCGCTTCTTGAGCATTGCCGCTTTTTGTTTTATATTTTGTTGGTTTTGAATATTTTTCGCCAAAAGCCCGCGTAATTTCATTTTCAGCACCTGTGACAGCTGTATCAGATAGATTTACAGAATCTGTCCTCATGTATGTGATTTTTCCAGCTTCATAAAGGCGCTGGGCAACCGACATCGTTCTTGAAACTGAAAATCCAAGTTTAAGACTGGCTTCCTGCTGCAAAGTTGATGTTGTAAAAGGGGCTGCAGGTGATTTTGTAGCTGGTTTTTGTTGAACATCCTCAACTGAAAAATCAGCATTGTTGCATGACTCCAAAAACGCCAATGATTCTTTTTCGCTTGTTAAATGTTTTGAAAGTTCTGATTTAACTTTTCCCTTAGGAGAAGAAAACAAACCATTAATTCTGTAAAACCCTTCCGTTTTGTGCTTTTCAATTTCACGCTCACGCTCCACAATTAAGCGCACAGCAACTGACTGAACGCGGCCAGCAGACAAACTTGGTCGAACTTTTTTCCACAAAACAGGTGAAAGTTCAAATCCCACAATACGATCCAAAACACGACGAGCTTGCTGAGCATCGACTAATTCCTTATTGATTTCACGCGGTTTTTCAATCGCTTTTAGAATTGCGGTTTTTGTAATTTCATTAAACGTGATTCGTTTAGTGTCTTTTTTTGCAAGATCTAACGTTTCATATAGATGCCATGAAATTGCTTCCCCCTCGCGGTCCTCATCGGTAGCGAGCCAAACCGTCTCGGCTTCCTTTGCTAACTTTTTCAACTCAGAAACAACTTGCTTTTTATCTGCAGACACTTCATAGTTTGGTTTAAATCCGTGTTCAATGTCTATAGACAGACCTTTTTTAGAAAGATCTCTTACATGCCCAAAACTAGATTTTACAACAAAGTCCTTTCCAAGGTATCCCTCAATAGTCTTTGCTTTAGCGGGTGACTCAACAATTACAAGATTTTTAGCCATGAATTTCTAATTTTTTGTTAGCAGGTATTTAAGCGGTGTAAAATTAAACGTATTTGAATCCAAAAAACAACCTCATGACATGACCTTCTATCTAATTATTTATTTTAACCATAGGTTAAAGAAAATTTTTATAATTCAAATATTTTTTTTGAACATTCTAACAACTTAACGTTTTTTAAAACTGACATTTTGACACACTCTGTAAAATTGGTTAGTTTTGCACCCGTTTATAGCATAGCACATTTTGATGGAAACAGGACAGAACAAAGTTATTGATGAGGGAAGGCAAGGCGAAGCAACAATGGTAGACATTGCACAAGCTGCAAATGGCAAGAAACTTTATGTTGAAAGCTATGGCTGTCAAAT
>CAISOQ010000114.1 GCA_903887095.1 uncultured Flavobacteriia bacterium | reverse complement strand
ATGCAAGTGTCGGCGTTGTTCTTGGCTTTTAATTCAAGCCTGAAATTTTCTGCCGTTTTTGAAAACGATAAATGTTCGATTGAACAATTTAACCAGGACGACATTGCCATAAATTTCATATTCAGCGTCCGCTTGATTCGAAATCTCAGTTACCTTGCCATCAATCAAAGCGCTCACTCCACCGAGGATATTTCGAAAGGCAAACACATTGTTTTTCATTAAATAGTCTTTTGGCATGAAATTGCTCGTCTGTATCTTTTGTCCATTTTGAAAAGCATAAACAAACGAATTCTCTCCCCAAACAACCAAATCATCCTGCACTTCCCAAAAAGAAGCTGAGAAGTTACTGAGGATTTGATTTTCGCCATTTTTATACATTTTCAAATTACTATTCAAATCTTCATAAACGATAAATCCTCGACCTGCCTTGTATTTCTTCATGTAAAACTGCTCTACATCCAAAAATTGGCCATTCTCAAAAACAGCAAATGTTCTCGTGGTTGGATCATTGAAACAAACTATATCTGTTCCCGCCTGAAAATCAATCGTATTGTTCCAAATTCCAAGATCATAGATTTGTCCGCGCCAGAAAACTTTATAAAAATTTCCATTGTCCTTGAACGCAAGAATATTATCACCAATGACTTCAGGCATATACATCTCTCCTGTCAGTCGGTATAATTCGAAGGTCTGTTTATTCCAATAAACATTCACCGTGTTGAAACGCGTGTCCTCATATACAATTATACTATCCTTCACTACATAATCTTTAGCGAAGTAGGTCAATGTTTTTAACTTTCCTTCATCCCAAATATTCAGTGTGGGACCAATATTATAGGCCATCAAATGATCTGAAACCTGGTATTGAACATTCATGTTCGAAATATCTTTTCGCTCCACACCGTCATACACCCTAAGGTTTCCCCTCGTGTCAATGTATGCCACAAGATCATCTCCTGCCTTGTATTCTTTGATAGGTTGAAATTCAAGTTGACGAAAATTATCATTCTCAAAAGTTCTGAAATAGTAGTTAAAGTCAATAAACGGAACGACTTTTTGCGCCTGCACTTGCAGGAGAAAACAAAACGAAAGAAGAAAACTTATTTTATTCACAGTGACAAAGCTAGACAATTTTCAAGCCAAAAAAGCATATCTTCTTAAATGCAAATTCAACTCTTGTCCGTCATGGCAACCTTTTGAAACAAAATCTTACCGAATATCAACTTCCAAATTGATATTAAAAAAAACTGAGTTTCTTTGTACTGGTAAAAATTAATTTTTTCAATGAAGAAAATCATCCTATCGGGAGTTTTAATGGCCACAGCGCTTAGCTCCCAAGCTCAAAAGAAAATTGAGTATGTGGAATACGATCTTCCGAATGGATTGCATGTCATTTTGCATGAAGAACACGCAACTCCGATCGTAGCCGTTTCCATCTTGTATCATGTTGGATCAAAAAATGAAAATCCACAAAAAACCGGATTTGCTCACTTTTTTGAGCATTTACTCTTCGAAGGATCCACAAATATCGGTCGCGGTGAATACAGCGAACTGGTTGAAAAAAATGGAGGAACGTTGAACGCAAACACCTCGCAAGACAGAACGTATTATTATGAAATTCTTCCATCCAATCAATTGGAATTAGGTTTGTGGTTAGAAAGTGAGCGATTGTTGCATGCAAAAGTTGACAACACAGGAATTGAAACCCAGAGAAGTGTTGTAAAAGAAGAAAAACGTCAGCGCGTTGACAACCAACCTTATGCATCCTTTCTTACTGAAATGTTCAGCCGAATGTTTACAGTTCACCCATACAACTGGGTACCAATTGGAAGTATGGAGCACCTTGACGCTGCGCAAGAGGAAGATTATGTAAATTTCTACAAGACGTTCTATGTTCCAAGTAACGCTACGCTGTCAATCGCTGGTGATCTAAACATCGAACAGACGAAGAAATGGATCGATAAATACTTTGCTTCTATCCCTAAAGGGCAGGCAATCAACTTATTTAGAGACTTTGAATACCTGAGCGATGCTGATTTTGAAAAGCGTTACGGTATGCCGAAGTCGAAATTTGATACAAAAGACTTCTTCAATTCAAAGGATCCTGGAGCAAAAAGACTGATCACATCATTATCAGCAAAAGCAATCGACATTCCTCGTCCAACAAAAGACACAGAGAAATTAACTGCCGTTAAGAAAGATGTGGTTTATGATAATATCCAATTACCGGCATTGTTTATGGGATACAAATTTCCTTCTCAAACTGATGCTGATATCTATGCGCTTGAAATGATGAACGAAGTTTT
>CAISOQ010000113.1 GCA_903887095.1 uncultured Flavobacteriia bacterium | reverse complement strand
TTGAACGATGGTGCGTCGAATCCAGTGTTGGCTGATAGATTGGTTGGTGCAGCAGGTGCACTTGTTTCATCATAATAATTCTCCATATTGTCAAATTTTGCAAATTCACCGATGAAACGAAGTCTAACTTTGTCGAGTGCACCATTCCTGTGCTTTGCAACAATAATTTCTCCAACGCCTTGGTTGGAATTTCCATCATCATCTTGCAGGAATCCGTAATATTCAGGACGGTAGATAAACGATACAATATCTGCATCTTGCTCGATAGCACCTGATTCACGCAGATCGGATAATACAGGTCGTTTGTCTCCACCGCGCTGCTCAACGGAACGGCTTAACTGAGATAGTGCAATGATGGGTACATTTAATTCTTTTGCAATTTCTTTTATAGATCGAGAAATAGTAGAAATTTCCTGTTCTCTGTTTCCCGAACCTTTCGATCCTCCTGCCGTCATCAATTGCAAATAATCAATAATGACCAAGTCTATGTTGTGCTGCATTTTCAATCGACGACATTTTGCTCTTAAATCGAATACACTGATGCCCGGCGTGTCATCGATGAAAATTGGAGCTGTCGCTAATTTTGAAATTCTTGAATGCAATTGCTGGAATTCATGGTCG
Organism: uncultured Flavobacteriia bacterium; assembly: GCA_903887095.1. Classification (GTDB taxonomy): domain Bacteria; phylum Bacteroidota; class Bacteroidia; order Flavobacteriales_D; family Crocinitomicaceae; genus M0103. The sequence continues at coordinate 2,393 of CAISOQ010000113.1, read as the reverse complement.
CGAAGGTCACCTTTTCTCAGTTTTTCTGCGCTTAATCGGGCTTCGCTTGCTATTAAACGTTTTACCAACTGTACAGATGACATCTCTAGTGAAAAGATAGCGACACCGTGGCCATGATCAACTGCCGAATTTCTTGCCATTGACAAAACAAAAGCCGTTTTCCCCATAGCAGGACGTGCAGCAATAACAATCATATCTGATCGCTGCCAACCAGATGTAAGTTTGTCGAGGTCTCTAAAACCTGAGGCAATTCCACTGATTCCATCAGAATTTTGTGATGCCTTTTCAATTTCTTGAATAGCTTGGTGAACAACAGTTTGCATTAAGTCAACATTTTTTCCCATGTTGTTTTCAGCAATTTGAAAAAGTTCGCCCTCAGCCTTGTTTAAGACATCGAAAACATCATTTGTATCATCATAGGCGTCGCGAATTACTTCGCTACTCATTCTTATTAGTTCGCGTTTGATGTATTTCTCTGAAATTACTCTTGCGTGAAATTCAACGTGAGCGGTTGAGGCAATTCTGCTCGTCAACTGAGAAATATATGCTGCTCCGCCTGAAGCTTCCAATTCACCTTTTTGCTTCAATTTATTTGTAACAGTCAATAAGTCGATTGGACTTGAGCTTCCAAATAATTCACGAATGGCATTGTAAATGAATTGGTGTTTTGGATCATAGAAACTCTCTGGTTTCAGAATATCAATCGTATCTGTGACAGCATTTTTTTCTAACATCATGGCGCCAAGAACAGCAATTTCCAAATCCACAGCTTGCGGTGGAATTTTACCGAGATCATTTACCAATACTGATGCGTTACGCACTCTTGAAACGGGTTTTCTGCTGTTTTCCGGTTGATTTTCCATATTCAAGCAAAGATAGGGATTCGAAACTCTTCTTTTATGATGGTTGAAAATTTCTTTCTCAAAAAGATGTTAAAGGTGGTTATGAACAATTGTTGAAATAGATTTTAAATGATTGTGACTATCACTAAAAGCACTTTAATTGACTGAACCTTTGAACTAATTGAACACCTTGAACCCATTGAACTCTTGAACGCATTATTCTCTTGAACTCTTGAACTTTTTAATCCTATTTTTACACTATGAAACGTGAAGTTGTAAAAACTGCCGATGGTTCATTGACCATTCATATTCCTGAAATGAATGAGAATTATCATTCAGGGCATGGTGCGTTGCAAGAAGCGAAACATGTATTCATTCAACATGGACTTTTGGAATTCAAGGATAGGGAAGAGGTGGCTGTTTTTGAAATGGGATTTGGAACTGGTTTAAATGCATTGCTTACACTTGAAAATTGTTTATTGAGGGGGCACAGAGTAAGTTATACAGGCATCGAAGCTTTTCCCGTAGATATTGCAATGGCAAAGGCAATGAATTATGAATCGTCTGTCGATTCAAAAATTTCCGAGCAATTTGAAAAAATGCATAGGTGCAGTTGGAACGAAGAACATCAACTTACAGCGTTGTTTTCTTTTCAAAAATTGCATGAAAAGATTGAAAATTACATTCCAATAAATGAAACTTTTGATGTGATTTATTTTGATGCGTTTGGTCCAAGAGCGCAAGGAGAAATGTGGGATGTTACCATATTAACCAAAATGCACAGGCTATTAAAACCGGGCGGACTTTTTGTTACTTATTGCGCGAAAGGTCAGCTTAAAAGAGATTTAAAATCTATTGGTTTTCGAGTCGAATCGTTGCCTGGTCCTCCAGGTAAAAGAGAAATGACAAGAGGATGGAAAGGAAATTAAGATTTAAATACACTTTACAATCCCATCGCGGTCAATGGTTTCAAGTTTCAAGGTGCAAAATGTATTCACAAGATTTGCGTCATACGGCATTTTTACCTTTACATAATTCTCTGTAAATCCATACATCATACCTTCATCTTCTTCGTGTTCAAATAAAACAGTGCGCGATGTGCCCAATTGAGATTCATAAAAGGCTCGCTTTTTCTTTTCAGAAAGGATGTGTAGTTGTTTGCTTCGTTCCTTTCGGACGTTCATTGGCACAGCATCCCCAAGTTTTACAGCCGTAGTATTTGCACGTTCAGAGTAGGTGAATACATGCAGGTAGGAAATATCAAGATCCTTGAGGAAATCTACGGTATCCAAAAATTCTTCATCAGTTTCTCCAGGAAACCCTACGATTACATCAACACCGATGCACGTGTCAGGCCGCAACTCCTTGATATAAGCAACACGTTCAGCATACAATTCACGTTCATATTTTCTGCGCATTGCTTTGAGTAAACGGTCATTTCCGGATTGTAACGGAATGTGAAAATGCGGTACAAAACGTTTCGCTTCATTCAAACTGAAATGAATGATTTCATTGCTTAATAAATTGGGCTCTATGGATGAAATTCGGTAC
>CAISOQ010000112.1 GCA_903887095.1 uncultured Flavobacteriia bacterium | reverse complement strand
GCACCCGGAACACCATGTCCAGTGCAATCAGCCACAGCAAACAAAATTTTATCTCTATGTGATTCAAGCCAGTAAAAATCACCTGCAACAATGTCTTTCGGTTGATAGATGAGGAAGTATTCTTTGAGGTGCTTGCTTATAAAAGTTTCAGAAGGTAAAATAGCATTTTGAATGTACCGTGCATATTGTACACTGGATAGAATTTCTTCGTTTTTTTCTTTTAACTCGACATTTTTAAGCCGGTGGATTTCGGCCTCTTTCTCAGCTTGCATGGAAGAAAACTTCGTCTCCAATTCCTTGATGCGGTTGTTTGATTTTTCACCGGCTACCTCGGACCGCACTTGATGAAACAGTTCGAGGTAATGAAACGCTTTTTGATAATCTTGTAATGTTTTATGAAGAGATGCCAATTTTTCATAGCATTGGTAAAGTTTTGTTTTTGACCCTAGCTTTTGGGAAATATCCAAAGCTTCATGTACCAATGAAATTGCTGCAATAAATTGACCTTGCACTTTTTCAATTTCTGTTAACATCATGAGGCAACTAATCATGCCCGGTAAAAGGTTGTTTTCGCGGCGTAATTTTAAACTTAATTGCAATAAATGCTTGGCTTCGCTTAGATGACCCTTTTCGAAATGGATAAGTCCGAGTTCATATTTGCAGCGCGAACGTTGCATCCATTGATTGTATTGAGCACTTTTTGAAATTGCTTGCTCGAAGAGAAGTTGAGCCTCATCTACTTCACCCAATTCCTTTTTACAGCAACCAATTCCAATGAGATTGTATGCTGTTATGTTGTTGTCCATTAATGGGTCTTCACTACTTATGGAAAGAGATTGCTCGTAATAATCCAGAGAGCGCTGAACATCCTTTAAATCAAAAAAGAATACACCAAGAGCCCAGTAGCAGAGGCATTTATTTTTTTCACCATCTAAAGTGTCGAGAATGGAAAGTGCATCGTAAATCGTCTGAAAAGCAACATCATAATTTCCTTGTCCCCAATGAATCATTGCAACCGTCTTTGCATGCCAATCGTAATGTTCATAAAAGTGATGAACATCCCTTCTCGCTTTGGTTTCTGTTAATATTTCCAAGGCTTTTTTAAGATTGTCGCTATGCCAAATTTGGTAGGCAATTACTTCTTTGGAAAGAATAATTTCTTCTTCCCTTGAATGCATTTCTGCTTTCTTGAGTGCTTCATTGGATAGCTTCAAACTTAATTGCGAATCAGTGTCACAATTTAATCGTGCCTGCAGCCAAAGTTCTCGTATTTCAGTCTTGATGCCGTTCAACTTATCTTTGATTTATGCGAAGTAGTTCTGATAAAACTACTAATAAATGGAATGCCTGAAAGGTTTGAAAGTTCAATAGGTTCAATAGTTCAAGGGTTCAATTGTTTTAATTTAATTGATTCGAGTGAATTTAGCTCGATAAATCATTTTTGTATTTCAATAAATTGTTTCTTAAATTAGCACTCTAAATTTAACATCAATTATGAAAAAAATCTACATCAGCCTAATCGGCCTTATTGCTGTGGGTTCTGTATCTGCTCAGGTTAGCAATGTTGCACCACTTCAGAAGAAGAATTCACAAATGGTTGGACAAGTAAAAATGTCTAAACTGATTCCTACAGAAAAAGCAACTGTTCTTTGGGACGATGATTTTTCTACTCCTGCAAATTGGACAATTGCTAATACAGGTACTAATGCTGCTCAATGGGCATTTACAACTGACGTGAACACTATACCTGTTTCTGCACTTGCACCAATGGCTTCAACAACGGCTTCAAATGGCTTTTTGTTTGTAAGTTCGGATGCGAATAATACGACTGATTTTGACGGTACACAAATTATTACAACAGCGACGAATGCAACTCCAATTGATTTGACGGGTCAGCCAAATGTTAAATTGAATTATCAAAATAATTTCCGTTGGTGGCACGAAACAAGAGGTGTACGTGTGAGTGGGGATAATGGAGCAAATTGGACTGATTTTAATTTGTCTGATGAAACAACCTATTCAACTCCAAATCAAAACTCATCAAATCCAGAAGTAACCTCTATTGATATTTCTGCTGTAGCTGGAGGCCAATCTCAGGTTTTAGTTCAGTTTTATTACGATGATAATGATTATTGGGGATGGTACTGGGCAGTTGATGATGTTGAAATCGTTGTTACTGAAGACTATGATCTTACTTTATTGAAGCCTTATTGGGGTGAGATTGGTGCTTGGGGAGCTTTGCTTCCTTACTACCAAGTTCCTTCAGTTCAAGTTGCACCAATTACTTTTGGTGGTGTTGTTAAAAACAATGGAGCAATGATTCAGCCAGATATCGTTGTTACGGCTTCTACAACAGGGTTTACTTCAACATCTTCAACATTATCATTGGACCCAACATTTTTGGACACATTGGCTTGTCCTGATACATGGACTCCAGCGGCAATTGTCGCGCCAAACACCTTGAATTTTGTTACAACATCTGGTGGGGCTGAAGCTTTCCCGTCTGACAATGGTTCTAACGTTACATTGAACGTAACAAATTATACGTATGCGCGTGACATGGGTACTGCAACAAATGGTACTTTCAATGGAGGTGAAGGATTTGAAGCAGGTAATATTTTTGATATTTATGCGGCTGCAACACTTCAAGCAGTAGACGTATATATTTCTTCAAATGCCAATGCTGGAGCAGAAATCTTCGCTAAATTGTATTCAATTGATCCAACAACTGGTGATTTCGTTTATGTGGATGAGTCGATGCCTTACGTTTTGGCAGCAGGAGATTTAGGAACAGAACTTACTTTGCCATTGATCAATGAACATTTGTTGGATGCTGAGACACCTTATTTGGTTGTTGTAGGTTCAAATGGAGATGGCGGTGCTACAAATGACTTAGTTATTGGTACAGCAGGAAGTTCAGATATCTCAACGTCTTTCTATTTTGACATGACAGATCAAACTTGGTACTATACAACTTCAACACCAATGGTACGAATGAATTTCGACCCAGTTGTTGGAGTAAATGAAGTTGCAAATAACAATGGTTTGAAAGTATTCCCTAACCCAGCGAATGCATCAACAACAGTTGCTGTAGAAGTAGCGAATGCTTCTGAAGTAGCTATTACTATTGCAGACCTAGCTGGAAAAGTAGTTTATACCAACAACCTTGGTACAGTGAAAGGAACACAAAAAGTAAATGTAAATACGGAAGCTTTGAACAGCGGTGTTTACATGGTTAACGTTTCTGTGAATGGAGCTGTTTCTACTGAAAAATTGATAGTTAGAAAATAATCTAACTTGACTTTCTATGAAAGGGTCGGCTTGCCGGCCCTTTTTTATTTCGCTATTTTTTCAGATTCATTACCTTTGCCAACATCATTAAACATTCGTCTATGAAAGCATATGTTTTTCCGGGTCAAGGAGCCCAATTTTCCGGAATGGGAAAAGACTTATACGAGAATTCAGCAACAGCACGAGAATTATTTGCAAAAGCAAATGATGTACTTGGTTTTGACATAATGAAAATAATGTTTGAAGGTTCTGATGAGGAATTGAAACAAACGAAGGTTACACAACCTGCTATTTTCTTACACTCTACTATTTTAGCAGCGTGTTTGGGAGAAGACTTCAAACCTGATATGGTTGCAGGTCACTCACTAGGAGAATTTTCAGCATTAGTAGCAAATAAGACTCTCAATTTTGAAGATGGTTTAAAATTAGTGTACCAGCGTGCTTTGGCGATGCAAAAAGCATGTGAAAAAGAACCGTCGACAATGGCTGCGATTCTTGGTTTGGAAGACACGGCTGTAGAAGAGGTTTGTGCTTCTATTGATGGGGTTGTGGTTGCAGCTAATTATAACTGCCCTGGACAATTGGTGATTTCTGGTGCGTTTCCTGCCGTTGAAGCTGCGTGTGCTAAACTAACCGAAGCTGGTGCGAAAAGAGCGATGATTTTGCAAGTAGGTGGCGCTTTTCATTCACCATTAATGGAGCCTGCGCGTGAAGAACTTGCTGCAGCGATTGAGGCAACAACTTTCTCACAACCAACTTGTCCAGTGTATCAAAATGTAACTGCTTCTGCCGTTACTGATCCATCGGAAATAAAGAAAAATTTAGTGGCGCAATTAACAGCACCTGTAAAATGGACCCAAACTATGAATGCAATGATCGCTGATGGTGCTTCAGAAGTTGTTGAGGTGGGCCCAGGGAAGGTATTACAAGGATTATTTAAAAAGGTCGATCGGGCATTCCCTTGCTCAAGTGCGGAGATCTAACAGTAAATACATTAAAAGAAAAGGTTCCTTGTGAACCTTTTTTTATGGAATTAAACGAAGGCTTGCATCTTTCTTTCAAACATAAAATTAAACACTATGAAAAGCAAGATCACACTCCTCTTCCTCGTTTTGTCACGATTATCATTTGGTCAAGGTGCACCAGGTGAAATTGTAGGAACTATCATTGACAAAGAATCGAATGATACCCTCATTGGCGCGCAAGTCTTTGTAATCGATCAAGATCGCAAATACCAATCAATGACTGGAATTGATGGTCGTTTCAGAATTACAGCAATTCCCGCAGGTGAGTATACGTTGAATGTAAAATATGTTCAAGATACGATGACGAATATTGTAGTAAAAGTTCCGATGGATGGAATCTTCAATACAGGAACCATTCGATTTACTGGCGTAAAAATGTTAGAAGGGATTACTGTTGTCGCGAATGATGGCCGAATGAAATTGGAATATGGATCGCTCCCTGTTAAAGAATTAACTACTGAAGAAATTGAAAAAAGTCCAGCCAAATTCAGTGTTGCTTCCCTTGCCACGACCATGTCATCTGAAGTGAAAATGTCAGAAGATGGCGAATTGATGTTTCGTGGCGCGCGAAAAGGAGATATGATATATATGCTGGACGGAATCAAAAGCAACGATGTAAACAACGTTCCAAGTTGTGCAATAGGCCGAATGATGGTCTATACAGGAGGATTGCCGGCTAAATATGGAGACACACTTGGAGGAGCGGTAGTTGTAGAAACATTAAGTTACTTCGATCTTTATCGTCAATGGGAACGTGAAGAGTTAAAGAAAGAGAAATAATAAGGGTGTAAATAGAAGTTCAAAGTGCGGAGTTCTTGCTGTGTAAATGGCAAAAACTCCGCACCATTATATGACCAATTAGCATCTATTTTTTAAAGAAATCCGGACTTTTTGCTTCAGCCTGTTTTAGGTAATTCTTTAATTCTTGTTCGTTTTCAGCTCGAAGTACCATTAACATATTGTCAGATTCAACAACGATGTAGTTTTTCAATCCATCCAGTAAAACAAGCTTATCTGAAGGGATATTGATTAAACAATTCTCAGAGCCATATAAATGAACATTCTCACCGATCACGGCGTTGCCATCATTGTCTTTGTTCAAATGCGTGTTCAAACTTCCCCATGTCCCCAAGTCACTCCAATCAAAATCCGCTAAAACGACATCGATATTTTTTGCATGTTCCATGATGGCGAAGTCAATTGAGATGTCTTCACATTCATTGAAACAATGATCTACTTTTTGCTGTTCGGATGGGGTATTGTAATCTGTCAGGTCGGCTCCAAATAGATCGAAAAGTTCTGGTTGAAAAGCTTTTAATGCATCCAAAACGGTCTTTGTTTTCCAAACAAAAATCCCTGAATTCCAGTAAAAATTACCACTTCGAAGGAACTCTTCTGCCGTTTTGAGATCTGGTTTTTCTCGAAATTGCTGCACGAGAGTCACGTCACCTGCAGAAACATTTGCATCATTTGAAAACTCAATGTAACCGTAGCCGGTATCTGGTCGTGAAGGTTGAATGCCCAATGTTACCAAACGGTCTTCTTCATTCGCTCTTGCAATCGCAGTGTTGATGATCTCTGTAAAACGTCCTTCTCTCGCAATTAAATGATCAGAAGGTGAAATAATCATAGTCGCATTTGGGTTCAGATCTTGAATTTTCGCTGCGGCGTAAGCTATGCAGGGAGCAGTGTTTTTACGCAAAGGTTCCGTCAAAATTTGTCCGTATGTTAAATCAGGTAATTGCTCCTTTACAATATCCGCATAACTGGTATTTGTCAGAACGAAAATGTTTTCTTTCGGAGCAATGTGCAATAATCGCTCATAAGTCATTTGAATGAGGGATTTCCCAATTCCTAAAACGTCCAGAAACTGTTTTGGTTTTTGAGGTGTAGACATAGGCCAGAAGCGACTTCCGACACCGCCTGCCATGATGATGCAGTAATTGTTTTTCATTCTTCTATTGAGCTTTGAATTGGTTCGACCTCCGCAAGTGCGCTTACGAGATAAGATTTATTTGAACGTACTTCTTGACAAACATATCTTTTTCTTCGCAGTGGACCTTTTACAAAATGTCTTCCGTTGAGGGCAAAGGTAGAATTTTTCGGTAATCGTTCAAGTAGAACT
>CAISOQ010000111.1 GCA_903887095.1 uncultured Flavobacteriia bacterium | reverse complement strand
GTATTTCATATTCAATAGTTCAATAAGAAGTCCGAAGATAAAACTTTCTGACGATATGGTTTGCTTTTGCATTCAAAACTATTTGAACGGTAGCTGGTGTTGATTTATGTGCTTTTTTTCTTGAGGATAGCTTTCGCCTTCTCCCAATAAACGTCCATTTCTGCGAGCGACATGGATTCAATCTCCTGCTTTTCTTCTTGGATCAATTGCTCCATGAGTTGAAAGCGGTCTATGAATTTTTTGTTCGTTTTTGACAAGGCATTTTCAGGATTTATATTCTTGAAGCGGGCGTAATTGATTAACGAAAACAGCACATCTCCGAATTCCTCTTCCATCTCAGTGCTGTTTAGTTTGCTTTCCTGGTGAAATTCTTCCAATTCTTCTTTGACTTTATCCCAAACATCTTCGGGATTATCCCATTCAAATCCAATTCCCTTCACTTTCTCCTGAATTCGTGCAGCTTTAACCATAGAGGGTAGGGATTTAGGAACTCCTTCCAAAACCGATTTTTTTCCTTCCTTCAGTTTCAATTTTTCCCAGTTCGCCTTTACTTCCTCTTCGGAATCGGCTTTTACATCGCCATAAATATGTGGATGTCGTGAGATTAACTTATCACAAATGCCATTCAATACGGATGTGACATCGAAAGCACCCTTTTCATCGCCAATTTTGCAATAAAAGACCATATGCAAAAAGAGATCGCCAATTTCTCCTTTCAAAGAGTTTAAATCATTGTCAGTAATAGCATCGGCAAGCTCATACGTTTCTTCAATTGTCAGGTGTCGCAACGATTCAAGTGTTTGTTTTTGGTCCCACGGGCATTTTTCTCGAAGATCATCCATGATGTCCAATAATCGCTGAAAAGCTTGAAGTCGTTTGTCCATTATTTTTTTTAATCAAAATTAGAATTTTTTCAAAGGTCCTTTTCATTTGACTAATTTTGTTCTTATGCGTCTGCTGCTTTTATTCATTGTACTCACATTGACTGGTCATCTGTTTTCTCAAAGGAAAATGGAGTGGGGTATTGAATACCGTCAAAAAATCGGCTTTTTGGCAGCGCATCGAGGGGTGATGGGACATTTACCTCGGAATCAGGCATTGGCAGGGGAATTGACGTGGTTTGTAAATACCAAAGGACGCAAACAATGGCATGCACCGAGTTCATATCCCACATATGGTGTCACAGGTTTTTTCGGATCTGTTGGAAACAATGAGATTTTAGGTCGATTCGGCGGGGCATATGGGTTTATTGAATTTCCATTTATCGATTCAAAACACTACCAATTTAGTGGGAAGATTGGCTCTGGTTTAGGATACACTGCCAAAGTGTTTGACCAAGAAACAAATCCAAAAAATGTTGCGATGAGCACTCATGTCAATGCGATGATCTGTATTGGATTAAAAAGTCAATTTTTGTTTCGAAGAAATAAATTCACGCTTGGGTTGGATATGACGCACTTTAGCAATGGTGCTACAAAAGTCCCCAATTTGGGTGTAAATCTTCCCTATATTTCGATTGGCTACGGCAGGGTGATTCAAAAAGCAGAAAAAGACACGTTTCTTTTGCAAAATACTGTTCCATTTAAGAAATGGTTGTTTGGAATGACAGCGATTGGATCAGTGAAAGAAATATTCCCAACAAATAGAAAGAAATACCCGGTTTTTGCTCTAAGCACTCACTTCCGTTATTTTTCCAGACCTAAAGTTGGATTTGAGGCTGCATTCGATATCATTTCCAAGCAAGCTATTATGGGCTACAAACCAGAAATATCTAAAACACAATGGGATATTTTACAAATGGGAGCGTACATGGGTTATTTATTGCCGTTGGATCGCCTGCATTTTGTGTTGGGAATGGGTATGTATATCAAAGATAAATACCAACCTGAAGATTTTATGTATCACCGTGTTGGGATGCGGTATTACTTCAAAAATGGTTTGAATGCACAGGTTGTATTGAAGTCCCATTGGGCCCGTGCAGATTACGCAGAGTGGGGACTAGGGTATACGTTTAATTTTAAGAAACGATAATGAAGCAGTTCCTTGTTTTTACATTCATTCTTTCAATTTTAACGGCCTGTAAAAAGCCAGAGGAACGCACATGCTTAAAGCGCACAGGAGATATAGATACGCTGGAAGTATCGGTTGGTGGGTTTGATAAGCTTTTTTTGCACGAACACGTTGAATATGAACTGATTCAGGACTCATTGGACAAAGTGGTGTTGGTTGGTGGTAAAAATCTGTTGGGTGAAATTCAACTAACTGTCACTGAAGGACTGCTCGATATTTCCAATCACAATCGCTGCAACTTTCTTCGTGACTATCAAAAGAAGGTGAAGGCTGAGATCCATTTCACGAACATCATTAACATTCACTTTGAGGGCACTGAAACACTTGCAAATAGAGATACACTCCAGTTTGATTGGTTGACTTTCCTTATTCGGGATGGTGCTGGGCCTGTGAAGTTAAATTTCAATGCTCAATACGTAAATGCTATCGTGAGTCATGGATGGGGAGATTTTACTTTCAAAGGGACTGTGAATCAAGCGAATTTGAATGTCCGAAGCAACGGTTATTGCGATACGTATGGGATGAAAGTTCTTGATTCTTTAACGGTTATTTCAAATACCCAAGGATCGGTTAAAGTGAATGCAAACGGAGTAAAATTAAAAGCACAAACAGAAGCAGACGGGAATATTCTTTACAAAGGAGTTCCTTCGTTCATACAATTCAATCAAATTGGAGCAGGAAGTCTTATCGACAGCAACTAATTTCCTCGCTTGATCTGCATCAAGATTTTAAATGCCTTGTCGACATCGTCTTGTTTTACAACTACAGTAAACTCGTTTGATGTAGAAACAATTTCAATGATATTGATTCCTTCCCAAGCTAAGTGTTTTAAAATGTAATAGTAAATCCCATAGATCTCGGTATTTATCTTGGGTAATTTCACCGTTACAGAGGCAAGATCATTTGTGTGGGATTTCAGTTTTTCATTTCTGAAAATTCGCTCTACATCGTCTTTTTTCTGAGAATTAACGATGAATGTAGTTTCTGTAATTCCTTTGCACAAAGCGAAAAAGCTGTCATTGTCTTTGTTGATTTCCTGAATAAGCTCACTTTGTTTTGTCTTCAGTGAATCAGAATTTTCAAATGTGTAATCGATGAGGTTACTGCGAACAAGAAAGTCGCCCAAATCACCCATTACTTTGGTAATCTTCAAATTTAATCGATGATAAAGGCCTGGAGTCATGCGTTTTATCGCCATGATGATTGCTCCTTCCTTGACCTCTTTTCCAATGATTTCCTCAATTTCTGGTCTCAGTTTTCTCGCCAGTGCTGAAATATTGATAAGATCATCGGTCATTGCTTCGCGAAGAAATGGACTCCTGTTGATTAAGTCTTCCGTTACTTTTCCAATTGAATTCATGGTCGATTACATAATTTTAACACAAATCTACAAATTATACATTAATTTAACACTGCGTTGATTAAATAACTTTTTAGAAAAAAAAGGAGTTCAAAGGGTTGAACAAGTTCAAGAGTTCAAAGGGTTCAAGAAGTTCAAGTGTTCAAGGGGTACAAGAAGTTCAAGTGTTCAAAGTGTTCAAGAGTTCAAAGTGTTCAAGAGTTCAAAGGGTTCAAAGGGTTCAAAGGGTTCAGTTCTCGATACACCTCCTGCGTCGGCACTCCAGCCGCAGCTGACAGGCGACCTGCTTTTGTATTTGGGTAGCTGACCGCTTGTCCGCCGGGGAGGAAGTGGCCGCTACAGCGTTTGTATCTAGGGCATGTGTTCAATACGTTCAATCTGGCTACTACGACCTACATGCTGCTGCTTCAACTAATTCAAGTGCTTTTAGAAGCTGTTCTTCGCGGGTTAATTCAGTAGTGTCAATGACGATCGCATCCTCTACCTGGATCAATGGACTTTCGGCACGCGTCGAATCGATCATGTCGCGCTCCATTAAATTAGCAATGACTTCATCCAAGGAAATGATCACACCCTTTTCTTCGAGTTCCTTTTTTCTTCGTTGGGCACGAATTTCAGGTGCTGCAGTGACAAACAATTTCAATTCTGCATCTGGAAAAACAACAGAACCAATGTCGCGGCCGTCCATCACGATACCGCCATCTTGACCAATAGCGCGCTGCTCTTCTACCAGTTTGTGTCGCACACTTTTGATGGTCGCAATTTTAGAAACGTTGGCGGCAACATCCGGCATGCGAATCAATTTCTCCACGTTTTCTCCGTTTAAAAAAAGATCTGAAGATGCTGAGGCCTCATTGAATTCAAACGTCAAGCGAATGTTGTGCAATTCTTTTTCAATTAAGTCGACTTGTGGCTTCGAATGTTGGATAAGTTGCTGACGCATGCAATACAAAGTAACACCGCGGTACATGGCACCAGAATCAATGAAAACATAGCCCAATGACTTTGCCAGTGCTTTGGCCAACGTGCTTTTTCCGCAGGATGAATATCCATCAACAGCTATAGTAATCCTTTTTTCTTGAAGCATAATGCTAATATAAGGACAAATTGCTAAAATCGTTTGTCCAAATTCTTAACAACTAATTCCTGGGAACGAAACTTACTTCCTCCACTGCGAAAGATTTGTAGACAACGTCAACATGTTGTTAAAGCCAGCCCTTGAATAAATTGAAAATCCGTAATCAATGGAGATTTTTTTGAAGTACAAGCCCAGTCCCATTGTGAATCCTGCCATACCCGGGCGTTCCTCCAGTTTCATTTCTTGCCGTCGGTGGTAGTCAAAACCACTGCGAAGATGAATGTTCTTTGAAATAAGGATTTCCACTTGATAGGTGAAATGGCGTGCTAGCTTTTCTCCAAATCCTGCGTATTTGACAGGAATTGTATCTCCGGTCAATTGGTCGATGGTGGGTTTTAAGTTTGGATCATTGTAAGTAATGTCCCACTTATTTAAATGGTGTGTCAGGAGCGAAAATCGAAAGGGCGCGTGGTTCAATTTATACGAAAAAGCCATCTGGAACTCTGTTGGCAGCGGATCGCGTTCTTTGGTGTAATAGTTTTTGAATTGCACGCCAGCATTCTTCACCAGGGCAGTAATCAGTAGGTTGTCGTTTTTATCGGTATACGTTCCCGCTAAATCAATTGAAGCACCATAGGCACTGTATGTTTCCAATTGTGAGGC
>CAISOQ010000110.1 GCA_903887095.1 uncultured Flavobacteriia bacterium | reverse complement strand
CCACCATAATCGATTTCTGCACCCGGCCAAATCATAATTTTGCTCTGTTCACCGTCTTTCATGTACACTAGCTCCATAGGAAGGATGCCTTTTTCATTGGCATAGATCGTTCGGTAGAGATCCTGTTTTTCGGCTTCTGTTCCAGCGTTTGGGTCAATAAATTGGTACTCAATTCGATCGCCAGCATATTGCTTGAATTCCTTTAGTTTATCTTCAATTGTATTGCGAAAATGTTTCAGTTCAGCTGGTAGATTTCCTTCAAGATAAATCTTTAGGTTTAAGCGGTTTTCAAAGTTGGATTTATTCTCAAGAAATGCAATCGTGCCTTTAGAAAGTGAGTAGCGACCGTCTTCAGTCATATCAATCCGACGGTAAAGCAAAGATGCAATTACATTCAACAAGATGATTCCTGCAATGAAGAGGCCTAAAAATGACCAATTGAATAGTCCTTTTGCAATTTTCTTCTCGGCCATGGTTTACTTTTTTAGGGTTTTGATGACTGTCAATGCTGCAAAAATGAACAGACTGATGATCGAAATGAAATAGATAATATCACTAGTATCAACGACGCCACGCTTGATTGCATCGTAGTGAAAGGATAAGCTGATGTACTGAACGACAAAATCAAATTTTCCCATTAGGTTGAATGAGCCGAGCAATTTCAGACCGTCATAAAATATCCAACAAAGAAACATGGATAATATAAAGGCAACTATTTGACTGCTTGTCAGCGATGAAGCGAATATTCCGATGGCAACAAATGCAGCACCCATTAAGATCAATCCTAAATAGGAAGTGAAGGTTGCCCCGCTATCAATTACACCAACCGGACTTCCTAAATAATACATTGAGATGTAATAAATAATAGTTGGAACAAGGGCAATGACCAAAAGTGTTACTCCCGCAAAGTATTTTGCAAGTAATATTTTTAAGTCAGAAATCGGTCTTGTAAACAATAATTCTATTGTCCCTGTTCTTCGTTCTTCCGCAATTGAACGCATGGTGATTGCAGGAATCAGTATTAGAAAAATGATGGGAGACAAATTGAAAAATGGAATCAAATCAGCTTCAGTGCCCTCCAATAGATTAGTATTGTAGGAAATGATCCAGTGAAAAAGTCCGGATGCGATCAGGTAAATCAGAATGAAGATGTATCCGATAATTGAACTAAGGAAACTTTTAATTTCCTTAAAATACAATGCTCTCATTAATACGGTTGTTTGTTGGGTGCAAAATTAAGATTTCTTCCTGAATCAAATGATTGACTTTTCGATTCAAAAATGAAAGTTTATACAAGTCAAAAGTTAATAACGTAATGAATTGAATGCTCAGAAACGAAAAAGTCCCGCCATAGGGCAGGACTTTTAAGAATTAATTGAGAAATATATCGTTATGCTAACTTAACATTCACTGCATTCAATCCTTTCCTTCCTTCTTCGATGTTGAATTCAACCTCATCGTGTTCTTTGATTTTATCAACCAAACCAGATACGTGAACGAAGTACTCTT
>CAISOQ010000109.1 GCA_903887095.1 uncultured Flavobacteriia bacterium | reverse complement strand
TGTTCCACAAATACAGGTTCAGTATCGGGAATAATCATTGTTGGAGGCAGTAATCCCGTTCCTTCTTGGTCGAATGGATTAGGAACTTTGGATATTTCAAATCTGGCAGCAGGATCATACACATTAATAGTTATTGATGATGAGTCTTGCTCTGACACCGTGGGTGTAACTATCTCCACTGTGAATGGTCCAACCATTAACATGAGTGCTATAGCTATTGAATCTGAGCATTGTGGGCAATCTGATGGAAGTATATCAGGAATTTCTGTTTCTGGTGGAACACCAACATATAGTTACCAATGGAATGGTTCGTCTTCAATTGGAACTGATATTTTAAATGCAGCGGCAGGAAGTTATACACTCACTGTAACAGATGCTCAAGGTTGCACAGCATCCGCTACAGCAAGTATAAATGCACTTTCAGCACCGATAATTAATTCTAGTACCATTGTCGTTGTTCAGCCTACCTGTATTTCTGGTGGTTCAGTCAATGGAATTACAGTTGTTGCTGGTGGCACATACACATACTCATGGACAAATACGGCCCAATCAACGTTGGATTTGAATAATCTTTCAGCTGGAACATATGTCTTGACTGTCACAGATGCTTTTGGTTGTAGCTCAACAGCAGGACCTGTAACTATTTTGGCTCCTGAAAATCCTGTTGCTGCATTCGATTATTTGCCGCAGGATCCAGGAATAAACCAAGAAGTTTCATTTGATAATGCATCTCAGAATATCATTTCTTCAGTTTGGTCCTTGAATTCTACAACCATTTCAAGTGAGAATATTTCATATACGTTCGAAAATGAAGGAACTTATGAAGTCTTGTTGGTTGTAACTGATGCAAACGGATGTATTGATTCAGTAATGCAAGTGATTACAATCACTGGTGATTTGCAGATTCCTAATGTAATTACAGATAATTCGGATGGTGTAAATGATATTTTTGAAATCCAAGGTCTAAAGGAAAATACATCTTTAGTGATTTTAAATAGATGGGGACAAAAGGTTTTCGAGACGTCCAATTATGCAAATGATTGGAAAGGATTGGATCTTACAGGTGAGAAATTGACGGAAGGAGTGTATTCTTATTTTCTTCAAACAGCTGAGGGTCAAAAAGAACATGGATTTGTTCATTTAATACGATAGTATTATTTTTGAGGGAATGATTGAAACCCTGGACAGCAATATCGCAAGTACGATAAAGCGGAAATACGATGAGATAACCGAGCATTTAAGGTCGGAAGAAAGGGTTGTATCTTTAAGTCATATCGGTGTTTTTTCTCAGGATTTTATTAATAGTATTGCTGCGGCGGTTGAAGATTTGATGATCTCTGGTGGAGAAGTTAAAAAGACTGTAAAAAGAACATTTTCAATTCTTGTTGAAGGACTTCAAAATATTCACAGGCATGGAAGTTTAGATGAGGAAGGCAGACAATTGGCATTTCTTATTTTAGCTAAAAACACCAAAACATACAAAATAGTCTTAGGTAATATAATTGATGATGAAGATGCGGATCCGGTTAGTAACTATTTGACGCGTATCAACTCAATGAGTCACGACCAATTGAAATTAGTATACCTAGACGTTTTAAGCAGGGAGCCACTTACAAAAAAAGGTGGCGCAGGACTGGGCTTTTTGACAATGAGTATAAAGTCTGAATCGGAGTTAAAATATGGTATTCAGACAATTGCGAATGGAAAATCAATTCTTTACGTTGAAATTCTACTCAATCGTAGCTGACTGAAAACAAACAAAATTTTCTAAAAAACGTTTTAGGTAATCATGAAAGTTGCCTTTAGAGAAGAATATGTGCAGGCTTTGCCTGAAGGACATAGATTTCCAATGGAGAAGTACGACCTTCTTCCAAAACAATTGTTGCATGAGGGCACCATTGGCTTGTCAGATTTAATTGCTCCAGAAGAAATTGACAGGACATTCATTGAAGCTGTGCATGACCCAGAATATGTAGATCGATTGTTTCATTTGAAATTAAGCGAACGCGAACAAAGAGTTTCAGGATTCCCGCATAATAAAGCTTTGATTAAACGTGAGTGCATAATCATGGAAGGTACTCGAATCTGTGCAGAATACGCTTTAAAGGAAAAGGTTGCAATGAATATTGCTGGCGGAACCCATCATGCATATACCAACAGAGGTGAAGGTTTTTGCCTGTTGAATGATCAAGCCATAGCGGCTAAGTGGCTCTTGGATAAGGAGATTGTGCAAAAAATTCTAATTATAGATTTAGATGTTCATCAAGGAAATGGTACAGCTAGTATTTTTTCGAATAATTCTCAAGTCTTTACATTTAGTATGCATGGAAAAAATAATTATCCGTTAAAAAAAGAATTATCCGATCTAGATGTTGAATTAAATGATGGTATTTCTGACAATGAATACTTGTTTCTGTTAGAAAAATCATTGGATAATGTTTGTGATGGTTTCAAGCCTGATTTCGTTTTTTACCAATCAGGTGTGGATGTGATTGAAACAGATAAGTTGGGTAAATTGGGACTGACCTTAAATGGATGTCGCAAGCGTGACAGAATGGTCTTTGAAACAGTTCGTCAATTAGATGTGCCAGTCGTGTGCAGTATGGGTGGTGGATACAGTCCTCAAATCAAGCACATTGTTGAAGCACATGCAAATACTTTCAGAGAAGCACAATTTGTTTTG
>CAISOQ010000108.1 GCA_903887095.1 uncultured Flavobacteriia bacterium | reverse complement strand
ATCTTCTATTTTTCCCATTCTAATGCTCCTTTTTTAAGTACATAGAGAAAGCCTATCAAAAAGAAGGCTACGAAAAGAATAACAGCTAAAAGTCCTTCTAGTTCTAAACTTTTAAAATTTACTGCGTAAGGATAAAAGAAAATAACCTCTACATCGAATAGAACGAACAGTATTGCTGTCATAAAATAACGAATGGACACAGGAAAACGAGCATCTCCCTGAGATTCAATTCCGCATTCCCAATTCGAGTCTTTCTTTTTGGATTTAAGTCTTGGTCCGAGGTAATGTGTTATAAAAAGAACAAAGACAACAAAACCTCCCACAACTCCTATTTGGAGCAAAATCGGAAGGTAATCTACACCGCTTGATTGCATATTCAAACTAATTAGATACTAAAAACTCATCTATTTTTGTCGTTCAAATTCTATTCTCAAGAATAAAAAACAAAGCACAAATTTATTCTTTCCTTTCGTCTTTGCCACCAAATTGTTAAGAATATTTAAAAAAAAAGCCGATTCGTTGAAATTCAGTGATTAAGGAATGGCTTTGTACGATGAACTTTTACAAATCCTTATTATGAAACTCTTTTGTAAGCTTGATATAATCATTGCTATACTTTCCAGATTCATCCCTTATGGTAAAAGAAAACTGCTCAGTATTACCTCTCTGAAATGAAAAACACACCACGAATCGCTGCGGCTTATTTGGGCGACCTTCAATCGTCCAAAGTATTTTGGGATAAACGCCTGCCTTCGCACCTTCGTCTATAAAAAAAGTCAGGTCGTCAAATGGCCCAATCAACCAGAGATGACCATTCTTATTCAATAACTGAACTGCTTTATCAAAAAAGTCGTCAAACTCGAATTGTGCATGCTTACTGATATTTGACCTTTCATTTTCCGATTTCAATGCCCTCCGAAAGAAAGGTGGATTTGAAAAGATTAAGTCGTATTTCTTTTCTTTTTCATGGTTAAAGAAATCTTTATGGAACGCTGACAATCGATTTGACCAAGGTGAATTTTCAAAATTCACTTTACTTTCCTCAAAACTAGCTAGGTCAATATCGATTGCATCAATTTCAAGTGAATTAGTCTTCTGAGCCAACATTAGCGAAATAACTCCTGTACCACTGCCAATTTCTAATCCCGTCACAGAATTTGAAGTTTCAATCAACGCTCCAAGAACCATTGCATCGGTCCCTACTTTTAAGGCAGACTTTGATTGTTGAACAGTAAAATATTTAAAATGAAAGTCAGACATTCAAAAAGTTAGTTTTTCACTACTTTTTGTGTCTTCCCAAGTATAGAAATCCAATAAATGCCATTTTCATATTCTGCAATTGACATCATCAATTTACCATTCAAAAGATTTCCTCTTTTCAATAATCTTCCGAACGAATCAAAAATCAGCACTTCTTCATTTGAAGCATCCAACATTGAAACTAAAATTTCCGAACTAGACGGATTTGGCGTAATCAAAAAGTTGTTAATCCCATATTCCTCGTCCAATCCCCCTAAAAAATCAACACATCCTATTTCTGACTGTAACAATAAAGTATCCATGATTAAATGGTTTTCAGCTAATTGAATTGAACTTGTGATTAAAATGGAATCCAACTGAAAATTATAGACTCCGTCAACTGCATTAAAAGATATGGGCCAATTGCAGATATCCTGACCTGAAATATCCAGCGATGAAACACGACTTAACGAAAAATGTTGCTGGGTAATTGCCTGAGATTTCACGCCGTAAATTGGCCCATTGCTTAAAAAATAAAGCCCAAGCGAATCAGTCTCCTTTACCCTACATGTTTTCCCGAACACATTATTCGATTCTAAAGGATTACCGTTGCTATCGATACGCAACACACTACCCATAAAAAAATCATTTCCCGTAACAAGAATAGTACTGTCTTTGCCTAATTCCAATGAAGAAGTAATAGAAGGGTCATCCGATGTTGAATAGAAATAGTATTTACCCCATTGAAATTGCCAAGATTGATCCAATTTCAGGATGTAATCAGCGTTTTCCTCTAAAAGAAAATAGTCCTGTCCAAATTTTAAAACATCTGAAATGAGAGCGTTTTGGGTGGTCGACTTGGACCAAATCAAATTACCATCAGTATCAAGTTCGACTATTAGTCCAACTTGATTTGAATTCGCACCAATTTTATAGCCAACAAGGATCAAATTACCTGCGTCGTCTTCTTCAACAGATTGAAAATTAACCATTCCTCCCTGGCTTGCAGACACATCATTTTGTCCCAATGCTATACCCCAAATTTCATTGCCAAAAACATCCATTTTTAAAGCAAAACCATTGTTATATGCAAATCCTGTTACTATTACTGTAGAGTCTGATAATTGCTTCAAATTTGTTACTTCACATGCTTCATTCAATCCCGAGTGAATTCTTCTCGTCCAAAGTGTGTCTCCATTCTCATTCAACAACATACAAAGCCCTTCGGTTACCAAACTCTCGTTATTAAAAAATGAGCCAACTGTCATAAAAGTAGAATCAGAAACTGCAAGCACTTTATTCAACTCGATTGTTTGACTTGTATTAACGTATTTTTTTGAACTTAAAATCTCACCGAGAGCATTGAATCGATTAAAAAATACCTGTGTTCCATATGAACCTCCTACCAAAACAATTTCACTGTCTGACTGGACAATAAAATCTGAGGCAACCAAATTATCAAAATTGTAGTACCGTTTATTGAACGTCGATTGCGCGCTCGTTGATACTAGCGTGATTATGAAAACCGCAAATAATAGAATCTGTTTCATGGGAACGACTTTAAAAGTAAAAACGAAATTTCGGTCAATTTGGTTGAATTCAACCGATGTAAAGTTCTATTAAACCAGCTGGGGCTTGAATTGTCATGGTTTTTTTCTTTCTATCGAGCTCAGTGACTATTCCATCCATGAGTGGGATGAGCACTTCTTTGGTTCCATTCATAATTTGAATCAACGGGTTGACTTGAAGATCAATAATTGATTCCAACTTCCCTACTACTCCATAGTTCACATCAACGACAGTGAATCCGACAACCTCGTGATCGTAAAATTGAGTGCCTGTTAGTTTGGGAAGTATTTGAGCGGGAAGAAATAAATTTTTTCGGAGAATGATCCGAGCGTCATTTTCCGTATTTACCCCTTCGAATTTAACGGCTGCAAAACCTTTGTTTTTAAGTTTGAATGATTCAACAAAAAAAGGAGACAGTTGCCCGTTAATTTCAATAAATACGGCATCTAATGTTTCGTAATCCTCTGGATTCGTAACGTCTAAAAACAACGAAACTTCACCTTTAAATCCGTGAAGTTTCGCTACATATCCTAAATGAAAGCAATCTGCTTTATTCATTCAAGTCAATAAATTATTCTGCTGAAGCCTCTTCTTCACCAGCTTCTTCAGCAGGTGCTTCTGTTGCTTCTTCAGATGCAGTTTCTTCTGCCACAGGAGCTTCAACTTCTGTATCAGCAACCACTTCTTCTACTGGCGTATTTTTTGCTTCAATAGCAGCAGCTTTGGCAGCATTCGCTTCTTCTTCAGCTTTCAAACGTGCTACTTTATCAGCTGCAGCGTTTTTCGCTAAATTATCTTTCTTTCCGCTAACTTTTGCATCTTTCTCCGCTACCCAAGCAGCAAATTTTGTTTCAACTTCCTCAGCAGTTAAAGCACCTTTCTTCACACCATTCAATAGGTGATTTTTGTGAAGTACTCCTTTGTAAGAAAGAATCGCACGAGCAGTATCAGACATTTCAGCACCCACTTGAACCCAGTTCAAAGTACGTTCGAAATTGATGTCGATAGTTGCGGGATTTGTGTTAGGATTGTATGTTCCTAACTTCTCGATGAATTTACCATCTCTTTTAGCTCTGCTGTCTGCAGCTACTAGGTGGAAGAAAGCTTTTCCTTTCTTTCCGTGTCTTTGCAATCTGATTCGAGTTGCCATAGTTGTTTTTACAATGTGGGGTGCGAAACCCCGGTTTATAAATTATTTAATTGGGGTGCAAATATAGTTGAAAATTCATTACTAAAACGACTACCGCTTAATAATTTAGCAAATCAAGTTTCTTCCCTATCAAATACCTTTTCTATTTTTACAAAAAAGCAAACTATGCGATTACTCTTATTTTCTGCATTTATTTTTATTCATCTATTGAATTGGGCACAAAACGCACCTAACAATTCCACGCTGAGTCTTGGAGAAATAATGAAAGGAAATGAATTCATTGGCCATCAACCTGAGAATATCAGATGGAGTATTGATGGAACAAAAATCTATTTTGATTGGAATCCAAAAAATGAACCTGGAAATTCTACGTATGAATTAACTATTTTACAGAAAGAGAAAAAAGCTGTCTTGGCTGACAAAAAAAAGATCCTAGAGTTCGATCCTTCGCAAGCGACCTTTTCTGATCAATACCTCATCATTGACGGTGCATTCGTTCATTATTCCAAGAAGACTAAAGCGTTAAAACTAATTTATCAAAGTGATTCTCCGATTCAACAAATAATTCGATCAAACGATGCCAACATCATTTTTTTCCAACAGGACGCAAATCTATTTTCCTACAATAATTTTTCGGGCAGCATCCAGCAAATAAGCAACTTCAAAAAAGGAGAAAGAGATCAGAATAAAATTGACTCGACCTACCTTGAAAAACAACAAGTAGAACTTTTTGAATACATCCGAGATAAGAATGAACGAAAAGCATGGAACGAAAAACAAGAGAATCATTTATATGAATTGCCTTCTGAATTTTATTTCGGCAAAAAAACACTTGAAAATCTTCAGGTAAATCCTCAAGGAAAATTCATTGCATTTAGATTGAGTGAATACCCTCCTGAAAAAGAAACACATGTTGAGAATTACATGGGATCAGACGGATACTCTAAGTCAATCAATGCTAGAGCGAAAGTTGGAATAGAGGAGCCGTCGCATGAACTTGCTCTGTATAACATCTACAAAGACAGTGTCTATTTTGTTGATTTTTCCAAACTCTCTGATATTCGAAAAAAACCGGCGTATTTAAACGATACGAGTGACTATAAAAAGGATCGAAAAATCATCATGCATTCGCTGAAATTTACAAAAAACTCTTCTCAAGCGCTTTGTGATATAAGATCCTATGACAACAAAGACCGATGGATTGTACTCATTGACCTTGGTACAGGAAAGTTCAAAGAAATAGATCACCAACACGATGATGCATGGATTGGAGGTCCAGGAATTTCTAGCTGGAATGAAGAAGAAGGAACGTTGGGTTGGCTAAAAGATGATAAAACAGCTTATTTCCAGTCTGAAGTTAGTGGTTATTCTCACCTGTATCTTTATTCGATATCCAACAATAAAAAAGAACAATTAACAGATGGAAAATGGGAAGTTCATCAGGTGATGCTTTCACAGGATGGAAGCAAATTTTACATTACCGGTAATCGCTCTCACCCGGGGAATCGCGATTTTTTAAGCTATGATATTTCAGCTCACAAATTAATTCCCATTCTTACTCAAGATGGTTACCATGACGTCGCACTCTCTCCTGATGAAAAAACACTCGCTATGCGATTCTCAGACAAAAACGAACCTTGGGAATTGTATCTCGCACCAAACATTCAAAACACAACAAAAATTCGAATTACAGATTCTAGAACAAATAATTTCAAATCATACAATTGGACTGAACCAAAGGTTGTCACTTTTAAAGGCAGTGACAACACCGATGTTTACGCTCGGTTATATGAACCTCTTTCGAACAAGAAAAACAGTGCCGCTATTATTTTTGTGCACGGTGCTGGATACCTGCAAAATGCTCACAACTATTGGAGTAATTACTACCGTGAATATATGTTTCATCATTTACTAATGGATAATGGCTTCACGGTATTGGATATCGATTACAGAGCAAGCGAGGGTTATGGACGTGATTATCGAACAGCTATCTACAGACACATGGGTGGACGAGACCTTCAAGACCATCTTGACGGAAAAAATTACCTTGTAAACAAGCTTGGCATTGATTCGAATCGGGTAGGAATTTACGGAGGGTCTTACGGTGGTTTTATCACATTAATGGCAATGCTTTCTACACCAGGTGAATTTCCGTGCGGCGCAGCGTTAAGATCTGTTACTGATTGGGCGCATTACAACCATGAATACACCAGTAACATTCTTAATTATCCGGATACTGATCCTGAAGCATACAAAAGAAGTTCACCCATCTACTTCGCTAAGAATTTGCAAGGAAAGTTATTAATGTTGCATGGAATGGTAGATGACAATGTGCAATTTCAAGATGTTGTTCGACTTAGTCAGCGATTCATAGAACTCGGAAAAGAAAAGTGGGAATTAGCTGTTTTTCCTGTCGAATCGCATGGTTTTAAGGAAAGCTATTCCTGGAACGATGAATACCGTCGTATTTATGAATTGTTTTACTCTGAATTAATTCTCAAATTCGCAAAATGATTATCAAGGAATTGAAGAACAAAGAAGAGATGCTTTCGTTTTTGCACGTGCTGCAAGATCTCTATCCTACGTTGACATTGGAAGATTATTCTCGTGATCTTGATGAGATGCTTCCTAATAATCGCTACGGTCAAATTGCTGTGTTTGAAGGCGAAGAATGTCTTGGACTCACTGGGTTTTGGATTGGTACCAAATTATGGTGCGGAAAGTACCTTGAAATTGACAATTTGGTTGTTTCGACCAAGCATCGGTCAAAAGGAGCGGGAAAGTTAATGTTTGATTATCTCGCTATCAAAGCCAAAGAAGAAAACTGTGTAATGATGTCATTAGATTCATACACTAGCAACTTTAAAGCGCATAAATTTTTCTACAACGAAGGATTTGCGCCAAGAGGTTTCCACTTTATTAACATTTTAAAGGAGGAATTTATCCGTTAATTCATTAAATCTTGCCGTTGAATTAATAATTCCAGCAAACTTTCTCGAGACAAAATCGATTTGTTTATTTTTATACAATAAATCTAAACTATGAATAAACTTGTCATAGGCACACTGACCGTGCTTCTTTCCTTCTCCTATTTTGCTCAAGATGAATCCTCAACGAATTGCTCAAAAAGAGACCGATTTAAAAATCAACAGCTAAAAAGTAACGCACTCTCTGTATCACAGATTGTTGAAACTGAAAAATACGACGTTCATTTCTATGCTCTAGATGTGTCAATGACAAACCTATCCACAGCAATTGGTGGTACGGCAGAAATTCATGCTACTGCAAGACAAACTTTGGATTCAGCTTTATTTGAATTGTTCAATACCTTAGCCATTACTGAAATTCGCGTTGACGGAAGTCCTGTTCAATTCAGCCGAAATCTATCTGCTGTGAAAGCCCCAGTCAATAAAGTAGCTGGAGAATCATTTGTTCTTTCAATAGATTACAATGGAACTCCGCCAGATGCTACGACAAATCCTTTAGGCGGAGCAGGAATGACAAATGATAATTCGCCATCATGGGGAAATCAAGTTACTTGGTCATTGTCGGAACCTTTTTCAGCTTATGAATGGTGGCCTTGTAAACAATCACTTCTCGATAAAGCAGATAGTTGTGAAGTAAAAATTACAGT
>CAISOQ010000107.1 GCA_903887095.1 uncultured Flavobacteriia bacterium | reverse complement strand
GGATGGGTCAACTGAAAACATGGAACGCACCATCAAACAAATGATGGCGAACGATATGTTGAAGAAGGAAAAGTAATTCCTTATACTTTCAATTCATATAAATTATTGAGCGACAAAGGCATTTGTTTTTGTCCAACCTTTTGAAAGCCTTGCTGCTCATAATAGTTGCACAGTCCGTCATTTTGAGCATCACAATCTAAACGAAGGTATTGAATATTCAAATTCTTGCAATCTTCTATCACCTTCAAAATAACTTGCTCTCCAATTCCTTTGCCAGAAAAGTTTGCCTTAATAACCAAAGAATGAATATACCTGGCTGAAGACGCTTGTACGCCCCAGTAGAGTTCATCTTCTTTTAAAAGTCGAAACATACCTGCAATTTGATCTTCTATAAGTATAAAATAGAATTCACCATTTTTAAATCCTTCCTCCACCCATGCAATTTTTTCTTGAGGTGGATCCATCCAATATCCCCATTGCTTCAAGCCTTTAACATTTAGGCGTTCTGCAGCATGCTTAAGTAGTTCAAATGCAACTTGCAATTCCGATAAATCAGCTTTTCGTACCGTGAAAGTCATTTTGAAATTTAATTTTTTAAACCTGTTTATTGAACCTTTGCACTAATTTAACCTGTCGAACAATCTTAAGCTTTTCTTTCCACGCCAATCCCATTAATTTCAGGTATTTTAAGTTTACCGTCTATGAGCTGAACGCCATCAAAAGGATCGTTTGTAATCAAAAAAGGACCATCTAAATCTACCCAATCTGCCAAGGATGCAAAATTCGCCATTGCTGTAACTGCGCAGGAAGATTCTGCCATGCAACCTGTAACGACTTTCATTTTTCTTTTTCTTGCCTCTCCAATCATTTGATAAGCTTCGCGCAATCCAGTGCTCTTCATCAATTTCACATTAATTCCGTGAAAGGAACTTGCAATTCGGTCAATATCAATTAATCTTTTGCAACTTTCGTCTGCAATAATTGGCAACGGACTTCTTTCAGTTAGCCACGCTGACTTTGACAAATCATTTTTAGAAAAAGGCTGCTCCACGAAACTTGCTCCTTCGTCTTTCAGATAATGTACAAAATCCAATGCGCTTTCTTTCGTCTTCCAACCTTGATTCGCATCTATTGAAAATGGTCCATTCCAGACTTCTAGAATGCGCTTCATAATTTCTTGATCATTATCAGAACCCAGTTTTACCTTCAATACTTTAAAACCAATTTCCATCGCCTCTATTGTTTTTTCGACCATTTTATCAGGCGTATCAATACCAATGGTAAAAGAACTTTGTTTATCAGATCTGTGTGTATTGTAATAATTTGCGAGAGTTGTTGCTTTCAATTTACAAATCAAGTCATGCAACGCAATATCAAATCCGGCCTTTGCAGCATTATTCCCTTCTTGCAATTCATCAATATAATGAAGTAGGTTGTCGATTTCAAATGGCGAATCAAATTGCTTTAGATCAATACCATTTAAAAAGTTTATTACAGTTTCTTGTGACTCCCCCAAATAAGGTGGCATGGTGCATTCACCATAACCAGTTACTCCTTCGAATTCGAGTTGAATAATGACAATTGGGGTATGTGTTCGACTATTGCCCGAAACAGTGAAGGGATGAGAGAATTGTAACTGAAAAGGATAATATGACAGTGAAATACTCACGAACAAGTAATTATATTTTTTTAAATCTTAAAAAAATTCAATAGTTGAATTGGAAAGATTTAAGTATTTCATCAAGATGGCGACTGAAAGTATTATAAGCGTCTTGCTCTGAGGTTGATGTTAAAATAAATGCAAGACCATCTTCTAGCCAAATGTATTGTTCGAAATGAAGATCGAAGATCCCCTGTTTACCAGTATATACCACGCGATGAAAGTTATATTCTTCATCACTTCCATTTTTTCGTTCACTTAAAATTAGTTTGCCATTTGTAATCATTGTTTTAACTTGCTCTAGAGAAATTTCCACATATTTATCCAGATCC
>CAISOQ010000106.1 GCA_903887095.1 uncultured Flavobacteriia bacterium | reverse complement strand
GATCTTTTATTCTATTTTGAAATGGAAGGAGAACGAATACTTTTTAGGCACAAAAGCAGGAGTTATTTATATTGATTTTAAAAAGAAAAAAACTCAAACATTTGAGTTTAATCCAAAGTCACCATCAAATAGTATTACTTCAGGAGCGTGTAGAGTTATATTTAAAGACAAGCAAAATAGGGTTTGGTTTGCTACAAGTTCAGGAGAATTAAGTTTGTTAAAAACAGCAAAAGAGGGTTTTAAAATAGTTCCTTATGCTTACAACGCTCTACTATTAAAAAAATCGAAAGATTACATAAGTAGTATTCACCAAATCAGTAAGGATGAGTTTTGGATGGGAACATTCGGCTCAGGGTTGATCCACTTGAATTTATCCTCTAAAAAAATCGATATTTTAACCAAAAAAGACGGGCTACCAAATAACGTTATTTATTGTGTAATGCAAGACAGAGAGAAAAATCTCTGGATGAGCACAAACAAGGGGTTGTCAAGGTATAATTCAGAAACACGAAAATTTACTAATTATACTGAAAAGGACGGGCTCATGAGTAATGAGTTTAACCTTGGTGCACATTTGCGCTCAAAAACAGGTGAACTTTATTTTGGTGGTATTTATGGGTATAATTATTTTGATCCACAAGAACTTACGGGCAGCTCGAAAGATGTAGATGTCATTATAACTAAGTTTAAATTTGATAAAGGATGGTTGCGACCAAACGAAAAAGGTTCGCCTTTTAGCAAGCCAGTTCCTCTTACAGACCAAATAGAGCTGAAGTACAAACAAAGAAGCTTTACTCTGAGGTTTCAGCCATCTGATTTGAGCAACCCCGATCAGATCAATTATAAATACATTCTTGAGGGATCAGATGAAGGCGAAATATTAATAGGTAATTCGAATGAACTTCATTTCAACGCGCTTTCTTCGGGTGATTATACGTTAAAGATTTTTGCACGATTAGGTGAAGGAGGTTGGGGCACCCCGGCTATATTGTCTATTCACATAAAACCGCCTTATTGGGCAAGTTGGTGGTTTATTTTATGTGCCTTCGTTTTATCAGCCTTAATTGTTTGGTGGTTTATTCGTAAAAGAATTGAATCAGAAAGACGTGAGCAAGTGCGCTTGGAGATGAAGATCGCTGAGAGAACAAGGGAAATAAGGGCTCAAAACGAAAAAATCGAAAATCAAAAACAGCAGCTGCAGGAAGAAAAAAATAAGGTAGAAGAGCAACAGCAATTGTTACAGATAGAAAAAGATAAGACAGAAAAGCTTTTAAAGAATATTATTCCAGCAGAAACCATCGAGGAGTTAAAAAACAAAGGAAAAGCAAGTGCAAGAGCTTATAAAACGGTGTCTGTATTGTTCACAGATTTCGTTGGGTTTACCAAAATTGCCGAGTACATGAACCCGACAGAACTCGTTAGTAAGCTTGATGTTTATTTTCGAAAATTTGATGAAATTATCGTTAAAAACAATTTAGAGAAAATAAAAACGATTGGGGACGCTTATATGTGTGCGGGAGGCGTTCCTGTTCGTAATAATACCAATCCAATTGACGCATGTATTGCCGCTCTTCAAATTCAAGAGTACATGCGAAAACTTAAGAATGAGGCAATCATTACAAATGATGAATATTGGGAACTTAGATTAGGAATAAACACCGGAGAGGTAACAGCCGGGGTGATTGGAAGCGAGCGTTTGGCATATGATATTTGGGGATCAACAGTGAACCAGGCACAAAGAATGGAAATGTTGGGCGAACCAGGGAAAGTAACAATATCAGGAAACACCTTTGTCTTGATTGAGCCGTATTTTGAATGTGTTTTTAGAGGGAAGGTACAATCCAAGGGAATGGGTTTAATCGATATGTACACCGTTGAAAGGATCAAGCCCGAGCTTTCTGTTAATGGAGATGGAATCTATCCTAACGAACGTTTTCATCAAATTGTCAACCTACATCACTATAGCTCGATTAATTATTACAAAGCAGAGCGACACATTATTAAAGTTCTTGAAAAGGGTCTTTCAGAAAAATTACATTATCATAGTATTGAACACACTAAAGACGTTGTAAAGGCTGTTGAGCGAATTGCGTTGATGGAGGGAGTGACGGATGAGGGACTTTTCCTGTTAAAGTCAGCCGCGACTTATCATGATGCGGGATTTGTTGAACAGTATGATAAAAACGAGCCCGTGGGTGCGCGTTTAGCTGAGGAGATTCTTCCTAAATATGGGTATACCAAACAACACATTGAAACGATAAAGGAGCTGATTTATGTGACTCAAATTCCTCATCAACCAAAAAACAAGTTGGAGGAAATAATGTGTGATGCCGACCTTGACTATTTAGGCCGCGACGATTTCCATGAAATAGCAGATAAATTGCGAAGAGAACTTAAGGAACATGGAAAAATTGACAGTGATAGAAAGTGGGATGAAATACAACTATCCTTTTTGACCATGCATAAATACTTTACCGAAACATCTATTAAAACGCGACAGGATAAAAAGTCTAAAAATATTGCAGAGGTACAAGCACGGCTTGATAAAAACGAGTACATAGACTAAAACAGGAAGTTTAGATGTAACATCCTGAAAAAGGTTGACTGATTAGACCAAAGATACAGAACCCTTTTCATTTACAAGAAGAGGGTTCTTTTTTTTCCATGTTTTAAGTATTATTTTTTGCTGTAAATGTGCTCTATTTGGAGTTAACATTCCAATAGAAGTATGAAGTCTTAAATGATTGTATGCATTAATAGATTGCTGAACTTGTTTTTTCATTCCATAATAAGACTCAAAGTTAATATCGAGCATAAACTCATCTTTAAGGATCCCGTTAACTCTTTCTGCAACTGCATTTTCATAGGGATCTGAGTTTTCGGTCATACTAATGGATATTCCATTTTCTGAAAGTAAAGCTGTGTATTGCGAGCTACAGTATTGAAGCCCTCTATCTGAATGATGAATAAGTTTGTGGTTGTAAATCCTATTCGAAATAGCTTGTTTTAACGCATTTAATGTCGTTTCTGCTTGTAGGTTGTCTGCTAATTGATATCCTACAATTTTTTTTGAATAGGCGTCTGTAATTAAATGTAAATAATAATGCTTCTTTTTCATCACCAGGTAAGTGATGTCTGCAACCCAAACCTGTTCTGGCATACAAATTTCTATATCCCTGATTAAATTAGGATATTTACGCATCCAGTGCCTTGAGTTAGTTGTTTTATGGTATTTCCTTCTCGTTTTTATTAATAAATGTTCCTCTCTTAGAAAATCAAATAATTTATCTCTACCTATTTTCATTCCTTGTGATTTGATTTGTGAATTCAGCATTGAATGTAATTTCCTTCCTCCTGTTTTGGGTAGCATAGCTCTAACACCCATTACCATTTTCTTTAATAAAACTGAATCTGTTGTTGAATTTGATTGAATTGACCTCTTGTAAAATGATTGTTTACTAAAACCAAACAGCCTACATAATTCGGGCACAGTTAAATTGCCTTCACTTGCTATTTCTTTGACTGCTTGGTGCCAGACTTTTTTACAATCTTAATTTGAAGTTCCTTCTCTGCTATATTGATCAATTTACGATATGCGTCAAGCTCTAATTCTTTTTGACGCAGTTGCTCTTCAAGTTGCTTGATTTTTTGTTGGTTTGGATCTTTCATAGGACGACCTTTTACGTATTGATCCTTATACGTTAGTTTACCGAATTGTTTACACCACCTCGGAAGACAACTGTTTCCAGCTATTCCGTACTTCCGTTTTAAACCCGCCTTTGTATTTAAACCGCTTTCTAACTCTAATACAACTTGTCGTTTAAATGCCTCACTGTAGATTTGTGGGGGTGATGACTTTTTGATTTTTTCCTTTTTATTTGACATATAATTCAATTTATAGTCAACTTTTTCTAGGACGAGACAAGACATAAAAAAAGCCCGAATCATCGGGCTTTTCTTTTGAATGTAATAGTTTAACTAAACAATACACTTTGTCCGTATGGGCTGTCGATAGGATTTACAACGAGCGCAGGTATCTTTGCGTCATTCGTAATTATATATTGCTCATAGTTTGCTGTAATTGTTCCTAAGAAGTTACTTCTATTAAGGTTCATAATAGCAATTAAGTCTGCATCAATATTCACAGCGTGTTTTACAACTTCTTTATCAAAGCCACTTGACGGGGCAAGGGTTGTTGTAACTTCAATCCCGCGCTCTTTGAAAAATTTATTTGCAAATTGAATGTTGGCTTTCACTTGATGGCGAAGAAACTCATCTGTTTCGTCTGGCGTGATAACATGCACACGAGACTTAAAAAAGACAGCTAAATCTGCTACAATAGCTAATTTTTGCTTCGTTTCTTTATTTAGATCCATAGGCACGACGATATCATCGTAACCAGTTTCTTTAATTCCTTTTTCCTGCACAACAATGAACGGAACTGTAGAACTAGTGATTACTTTCAGTGCGTGGCTTCCGGTAAGGTGCTGCCAACCATGAGCACCATGTGTTCCCATAAAGATTAGTTCAGCGTGATGCTCTGCTGCAAACTCCCCAATGTCTTCGAAGATGCTTCCTACACGAACAACCGGAACAAGCTCTACACCGCTTGTTTTGTTTGCAGAAATTATTTCGTTAAGTTTTGTTTCGGCTTCACGAATGTTTTTTTCTTTTGCCACCACATGAAGCACGTATACTTGCGCGCTCAAAGGTTTTGCTGTTGCAATAGCGTGTTGTAAAGCAATATCAGCGACTTCGGTAAAATCGTGAGGGACAATGAAATTTTTTCTGTTCATAGAAGGAGTATTTCCAGTTTTAATATGCAAATGTAGTAATAAACATTTTTTCTATTTTAACGAAATGATTCTTTTTCATTATGAAATGATCAAGAACAACTTTTAAAAGAGATGTTTAACTTTGTACAAAGCAAATAGCCTATGCCGATCATTGGAAAACTGATCAAGAAAACAACTGCAATTTCTTACAAAAGAAATTTTAATAAAGGGAAGGAATATACAAACCAACTCAACACACTAGAACAGCTGTTAGAAAAAGCGCAATGGACAAGATTTGGGCAGGAATTTGGTTTTTCAGATGTTAGAACATCAGCAGATGAGGTAGAGGCCTTTCAATCACGTGTTCCCATTACCGATTACGATAAATTCTACAAGGAGTGGCTTCGTTTAACAATAGCAGGAGAAAGGGACCATACTTGGCCAGGACGCATAAAACATTTTGCACTTTCTTCAGGCACAACGGGATCTCCCAGTAAAAGGATTCCGGTTACTGAAGAGATGATTAGATCCTTTCAAAAAACCAGCCTCAGGCAAATATCTACACTCCACGAGTTGGATCTGCCAGAAGAGTTGTTTAGCTCCAGTATTTTGGCTGTAGGGGGTTGCACGAAATTGACGCGCAAAAAAGCACACATTGAGGGCGACCTTAGTGGAATATTGAAAAAATACACATCCTTCGTTGTAAATCCATTTACCAAACCCGGGAACAGAATTGCCGGCATCAAAGATTGGAATACGAAAATGGAAAAAATGGTGGAAAAAGCACCAGATTGGAACGTTGGAATTATTGCTGGTGTGCCCAGTTGGTGTATTATGCTCATGGAAAAAGTGGTGGAGCGGTACAACCTAAAAAACATTCATGAAATATGGCCTAATTTGGGAGTGTATATTCATGGCGGAGTTTTCATGCAGCCTTATTTACCGCGACTTGAAAAAGTGCTGGGAAAAAACATTCATTTACTTGATACGTATCTTGCGAGTGAGGGTTATTTTGCCTATCAGCAGTCTGTGAATAGCAAAGGAATGCGTCTATTGTTAAATACGGGTGTCTTTTATGAATTTGTCCCTTTCAATAGTGATCATTTTGATGAACAAGGAAACCTGAAAGATCAACACACCGCATACACAATTAGTGAAGTGATGGAAGGGGTGGATTATGCCATGGTGATTTCCACAAATGCAGGACTTTGGCGTTACATGATAGGCGACCTCGTTCGATTTATTGATGTAAATGAACGAGAAATAAAAATTACAGGTCGAATCAAGCAGTTTTTGAGCTTGGTAGGCGAACACCTTTCATTAGACAATATAAACACTGCAATTAATGCGGTTGCTGAAAGAGAAAAAATAGATATTTCTGAATTTTGTATTCATGCTGATCACGAAGAGTTAAGGCAAGAATGGTTTATTGGAACAAATTCAAAATTAGAGCCAAAAGAAATAATGGCAAAGATTGATAAAGAATTGGCTTCTCTCAATGATGATTATGCATCAGCAAGAAAATACAGCTTGAAAGAACCAGTATTAACTATTTTAGACACATCTGTTTTTTATCAGTTTATGGAGTCCATTGGAAAGGCAGGTTCTCAGAACAAATTTCCGAGAGTGCTCAATGAATTACAATCAAAGAATTGGTTTTCGTTTATTGAAAAAAAGAGCTAATTGTTTGAGCTACTTTCTTTGCTGAGTCTGGATTTATAAAAAGCATTGGCAAGAACCACCAAAACAATAAGCACAGACCCGAAATAAAAATTTTTATTCAGCAATTCGTCTTCATGAAGAATCACTATTGCTAAAATTATTGTGTAAACAGGCTCAAGGTTAACGCTCAAAGAAAAAGTAAAGGCGCCCAACCGCTTTACAACCTCAATAGAAGCAAGAAAGGCAAAAGATGTGCACAGCAAACCTAAAAAGAGTAGCCACAAAAAATCAGACAGGGTCATTTCAAAAACTTCTTGAGACAGTTTTCCTGAAAACAACAAGAAGAAACTGAGAAAAACAAATGCCGAAAACAATTCATATAAACTCATTTTGTAGGGCTCAATGTCTTTTGAAAGACGTGCGTTTAACACTGAAAAAAGCGCAGCAAAAAAGGCAGAACAAAGGCCATATTGTAATGCCTTGAAATCGTTGGTGTTGAAGTCTGTAGAAACAAAGTAAATTCCATAAATAACGATCAAGCCCATTAGAAATTCAACCCAGGAAAAACGTTGTTTTGTTATAAGAGGCCCGAGCCATGTAACATGTAAAGTAGCCGTTGAAAGACACAAGATGCCTAACGATGCCGTTGAAAGTTCTATTGATTTGTAAAAAGTCATCCAATGCAAAGCAACAACAACACCAACGCCCAGACTTTTCCAAAAATGACTTTTGTGAAGTGGCAACACACTTTTTTTAAATAGAAGTAGCGATATAAAAAGGCCAATCACAGCGATTAGTAAACGATGCCAAACAATGATATATGCATCCAGATGAATCAGTTTTCCCAGAATCCCTGTAAACCCCCACATTAAAATTATAAAGTGGAGCAAAAAATGATATTTGAATTTAGCG
>CAISOQ010000105.1 GCA_903887095.1 uncultured Flavobacteriia bacterium | reverse complement strand
TCAATACGTTCAAGAGTTCAAAGGTTTAAATCTTTTGTCTTTCATCTAAAAGTCTTTTGTCTTGAAAGTTCAAAAAGTTCAATACGTTCAAGAGTTCAATGTGTTCAAAGGTTCAAATCTTTTGTCTTTCATCTAAAAGTCTTTTGTCGTGAACGTTCAAGAAGTTCAAAAGGGTCAAGTAAATAATTAATCCTTAATCAAAAGTTTGAATCCTTTTCCGTGCACATTCATGATTTCGATTGCGGGATCCTCTTTCAATAATTTTCGGAGTTTCGCGATGTATACATCCATACTTCTGCCATTGAAATAATTGTCATCGCCCCAAATGGCTCGAAGCGTAGCTTGTCGGTCCAGGATTTCACTTTCGTTTTTGACAAGTAAATGCAGCAATTGGTTCTCTTTGGTGGTTAGTTTTTTTACTTCTTTATCCAGGTGCAACAGTCGAAGTTCTGGCTCATATTTGATTTTTCCAATGTAAAGAGTGTCATCGGACTTATCATTCGCAGATTCTGATCTTCGCGCAATAGCTGTGATTCTAGCAAGCAGTTCTTCCATCGAAAAAGGCTTCGTCAAATAGTCATCTGCACCAATTGCAAAACCTTCAAGTTTGTCTTCTTTCATGGATTTTGCTGTGAGGAAAAGTATGGGAACTTTTTTGTCAATTTCACGGATTTCTTTTGCCAATGTAAAACCATCCATTTCTGGCATCATGACATCGAAAATGCAAAAATTAAAAGGTTTGTTGCTAAACAATTCGAAGGCTGCTTTTCCATTTCTTGCCAATTCCGTATTAAAGCCTTTTGAACGAAGAAAAGTACTTAACAATTGACCAAGATTTTCGTCGTCCTCTGCTAAGAGAATTTGAAGTGTTTTATTCATAATTATCTTTCATTACAAGGGTGAATTCAGAACCTTCACCAAATTTGCTTTTCACATTTATATCCCAACCATGCAGTTCTGCGATGGCTTTTACGTAACTCAGTCCAAGTCCAAAACCTTTCACATTGTGAAGATTACCCGTCGGAATCCTATACAGCTTATCAAATATTTTTTTCAAGTGTTCTTTGCGTATACCAATTCCATGATCTCTAACGCTCAACAACAACCTCTTATTTTCCCGTTTTAAACTTATTTCAATATTAGGGGCTTTGTCGCTGTATTTGATTGCATTATCAACAAGATTGGAAATGATATTTGTCAAGTGCATTTTATCTGACGAAATATGAATTAACTCAGTTGGCAGGTCTAATCGAATTTCACCACCACTGCCTTGTATTCTGAATTTTGCAGTTTCCGCCACGTCGTGAATGATCTCGTTCAATAGGATTTGTTCCTCAAGCAATTTTAACTCACCGCGCTCCAGTACTGCGCTTTGTAAAATGCGTTCAACCAGCAAGCTCAGGCGTTTATTCTCCTCCTGGATCATCTTGACATACGGTTTGGTTCCCTCAGCGCCTTGACTCACCATGTCTTTGTCTCCAAGTGCTTCGCATGCAAGAGAAATGGTCGAAATAGGTGTTTTAAATTCATGGGTCATGTTGGAAATAAAATCATTTTTAACCTCTGATATTTTTTCTTGGGCAAGGATGGTTTTAAACATGAAAATGAGCGCAGTTACAATGAGCATGATCAGCGTCAAACTAACGGTAAAGGACCCCCACATTTCTTTGACAAGGAAGAATCCTTTTTTAGGAAAATAAAGATGCAAATAAAAGTTTTCGTCTAAAATATTGCTCGGGAAAAGAGCTGTTTTTCCGGTTAAAAGAGTATCAAGCTGTGTGTCATAGGTTTCTGGAGCTTGCTCAAATTTGATGGGAATTCCAAATTCATTCGCCACCATAAAATGATAGGTTTTTGGAAGGTCATCATTGGCGATTTCTGTTCTAATAACAGAGTCGAGAAACGCTACATCAATTCTTTTTTCCGGAGCCATATAGACATTGTTCCGAAAGGTCTCAACCATAAGATCGTTGACGAATTTAGCTTTCCGAAAGATTTGTTGTAAAACGCGCTGATCAAGTTGAATAGCCAGTTTTACAGAGTCATTGTGTGGAATCTGCTTCTTTTGTTTGTCGAAAAGATCACGCAGTTGTCTGACGTCTCTTGCTAAAACCCGCTGTTCAGTTGATAAACCAGTGATGGAATCAAATGAACTTCCTTTAATGATGAGGTAATTATGCAGTTCACCCTCCGCAAAAACTACTGTGTCCTTTATTGAAATAGCTTCTTCTGCAGATACAAGATCTTTGAATTCTTCTTTTAAAATGTCCTTGTATTGACCCGTAAAATCACGGTTCACAATGTGCATGTAGCGACGAATATCCTCTGCTTTTTCGTGACGGTTGGCAATTCGCTCCAGTGAAGTGGAAAGATTGGTTTCCAATTGGGTGGTTTTCCTGTCATACAATTGTGCCGTCTGAAATGCCTGAATGACAAGCAAGGCAAGCAGTGCTGTGATGACAAG
>CAISOQ010000104.1 GCA_903887095.1 uncultured Flavobacteriia bacterium | reverse complement strand
TTGCACATCTCGATCTGCCATGATCACAGCCTTTGTTGTGACACCAACACGGAAGCCTTTGCGAAGGAGTCCTACAAGTAAAAAAATCAGGTTGTCCACCGTAGGCACTAAAAATGCAAGCGCTGGTAACCATGCCTGTGTTGTTAATTCATAAAGTCCGAAAGCAACGAATCCAAAAACCATGGATTCTAGCAGTGTGTATACAATAATGCGCTGTGTGCGGTCTTTACCGACAGGCTTATTCCACTTGAATTTAGCTGTTTTAAACACAAGTATCATTCCCATCCATCTTCGAATGGAACGCCTTAGGTTCACCATTAGAATAAGCACCCCAAGAATCAAGAAAATAATCGTGGAGTAAGTCATTTGTCCGCCTGTCGTTCGCAAAAACTCGACCGGAAGGTCAAATCCTACGAAAATAGCAACCGCCATTGTCGGAAACAGCAAAAACAGCAGCAGCGCATTGATGAATCTATTCATTCGGTATGAGCTTGAGTTTTCTTTTCAAAGATTCGATGCGTTGATTGGCTCCATTTATTTTCGCTTCCACCTCTTTTCGTAAAGCGTCAGCACCTTTGGAACGAGCAAAAAAGCCCAAATTATTTTCTAACTGAAGAATTTCACTTTTGATTTTTTCAATCTGTTGACGGATATCAGCACGTTCTTTGGAAAACGCTCTGCCTGCATCCGCACTTGCCGACAAGGTGTCAATGCGTGCCTGGAAAAGAATTTTTTCTTTCTCCTCCCCTTCAAGCTTTAATTGACCATAATGTTTGTCCAACCCACGCTTAAAGGCATTGTAAACATCGTCTTTTTGTTTCAAAGGAACCTTTCCCAATGCATTGAAATTTGCAGCAAACGATTTCAAGTCTGCCAATGACTGTTGTTTGTCATCAGCAGGTTGATAAGCCTCTATTTCAGCAATTAAAGCCAATTTCTTTTCTAAATTAACTTCCAATTCTTTGTCTTGGTCTTCGAAATTTTTCTGACGTGCGTTGAAAAAATGATCACATGCTGCTCTGAAAGCTGTCCACAAACGTTGCTCTTGTTTTGGACCAGCACTACCAACATTTTTCCATTGTTTTTGCAACTTCACAAGTTGATCAGCTGTTGCTTTCCAATCCGTTGAATCTTTGATTGCTTCTGCTTTTGCGACCAATTCTGCTTTTGCATCCGCAATTTTCTTGAATCCTTGTTGAACTACTTCAAAATAAGCCTTCTTGCTTGCAAAGAAGGTATCAGCCAAACCGCGGAATGATTTATAGATTTCCTCGTTTTCTTTTCTTGGTCCAAAACCAATTGCGCGCCAATTTTCTTGAAGCTTTAATAAATTTTCTGTTGCCTGATCCCACGCCTTTACAGAATCGAAACCCTGAATTGAGGCAACGAGTTCTTCAGCCTCTTTTAGAATTTCTTTCTTTTTATTGATGTTCTCTTGTAAGGCATTTCTTCGTTCGTCGTAAAAAGCATGAATTCTTTCATAAATCTTCTTTACGTGTCCCCAATATTCCGACTTAAGACGGTCCCATTCTTCATTTGCAACAGGACCAATATCTTCCCATTCATTTTGAAGCACTTTCAAGGTCGCTTCCGTTTCTTTAATAGATTCGCTGGCTACCAAACTTGCCAACTTAGAAATCACCTCTTCTTTTAATTGCTGATTTCTTCGAAGGTCATGGTCCTTGAGTTCTCGGTAGATCTTTAAATTGTAGAAAAACTGCTCTAGCAAACGTGAGTATTCCTTCTGTATATCGTCACGTTTTGCTCTTGGGATGTCTCCAATTGTTTTCCAGGTTTCCTGAATTTCTTTGTATGCGTTTAAGGCTGAACCAATATTCTCCTCTTCCTGAATTACTCTATTCAAGCGTGTAATCAACTCATTTTTTTGCTTCAGGTTTTCATTTTCCTGGGCATTCCTTAAGTCTGATTGCACCTTTAACTTATCGCGAAAACCATTGTACTCTTCGTTAAAAGCTTTGCGAAGGGAACGAATATCCTTTGGTTCGTATTCTTCACCTTTTTCGGCAGCTTCCAATTGAGCGATTTGATCAAGTCGTTCCATTTCAATGATTGCATCATCAAAACGCACTTTCAATTCATTGATTTCGCGGGCAACCGAAAACACATCTTCGTTGGCAGTCAGCGCGACTAATTCTTCAAGTAATTCCCTTTTTTCCATGACTTACACAGTTTGCACCATGTCAAAGTTCGCAAGAGAAATGAACTCCTCAATACGTTCTTCAATATCTTTATGTGAAATTTCCAATAATCTTTCTGTACCAAATTTCTCCACACAAAAAGACGCCAATGCAGATCCTGCGATGATTGCACGCTTCATGTTGGTAAAAGAAGTGTCATCTGTTGCGGCAAGATAGCCGATAAATCCTCCGGCAAATGTATCACCTGCCCCTGTTGGGTCAAATACATCCTCCAACGGCAATGCCGGTGCAAAGAAAATATTATCCCCATGGAAAAGTAGCGCACCGTGCTCACCTTTTTTGATGATCAAGTAGGTAGGTCCCATCGCGCGAATCACTTTTGAAGCTTTCTTCAACGAATACTCACCAGACAATTGACGGGCTTCCTCATCATTGATAATAAGTACATCAACAAGCGCCAATGTTTTCTTCAATTCATCCATGGCAATATCCATCCAAAAATTCATGGTATCCATGGCAATTAGTTTCGGACGTTTTTCCAAGCGCTCAATCACTGTGCGTTGCACTTGCGGACTCAAATTGCCCAACATCAAATACTCTGCTCCTTGATACGAAGCTGGAATAATTGGATCGAAATGCTCCAATACATTGAGTTCTGTTACCAACGTATCTCTTGAGTTCATATCGTTGTGGTAGCGACCAGACCAAAAGAAAGTTTTCTCACCTTTTTTCACTTGTAATCCAGAAAGGTCAATCCCCTTTGCGGCAAGCACATCCAACATACTTTGAGGAAAATCATCTCCAACAACGGAAACTATTTTCTGATCCTTCGCATAAAAAGAGGATGAAAGCGCAATAAAAGTCCCTGCACCACCAATAATCTTATCCGTTTTACCAAATGGTGTTTCAATCGCATCAAAGGCAACACTGCCCACAGTCACTAAACTCATGTTCTATTTTTTGAAGGCCAAAGATACAACGAACATTTGAACATTCAAGACAAAAGAGTTGGGGACGGGAGACGAAAGACTTGGAGACGAGAGACGAAAGATTTGGAGACAAAAGACAAAAGACTTGGAGACAAAAGAC
>CAISOQ010000103.1 GCA_903887095.1 uncultured Flavobacteriia bacterium | reverse complement strand
TTCTTAACTCTACACCGATTTTATCAGCAATTACGACATTTTTCTCAGGTATCTGAGAGAGTCTGTGAGTGTGCTTGAAAGAACTACAAGAAGTGGTGATTCCTGCAAATGATAGTATTGCACCGAAAACAACCAAATTAAATTTATTTTTCATCATTAATGTCTTTAAAATTTTCAATTGATTAATATTTCAAACTTGATACAAACTTGAAATATTCATCTGTTGTCTTAGATTTTGTTTCATTTTTTGTAAGCGCACATTGCTTGCAATTATCATCCAATCGGTATTTTTCAATTTCACTTGAAGATGTTATAACACCAATAGATGTAAGCGCTTTGTAATTCTTCACAGCACTCTGGAACGCCAGTTTATCCTTTTCAGCTTGCTCAGCTTTCAGGGCATCTTCTATGCTTTTAAGAGTTCTAGAATTTTTGTAATATCCAGCAAAACCTACAACATCAGCACTACTCTTTTTACCGAAAATTGTTCTGGTTGTTTGAACACTGTAAATAGGATCAACCAACACATGAATTTGGTTTACCTGAATTGCGTCATAGTATGCTTCATCTTTTGCATCTTTCACGCTTTTGTGCTTTCCAGAACGTCCTCTGCAAGTTTTTGCAAGGTCAACTTTAAGATCGACAGCGATCTTGTTCGTTACAACAATGTTCTCTTCTGCAATGTTTGATACCCTGTGAGAGTGCTGATATGAACTACAAGAGTTCAACAACAACAGGGCAGCAACTGGTAGTACTGTAAATACAGCACGACCGACGCTAATGGTCTTTTTTCTTTCCATAAAATGTAGTCGTTTTAGTTTATAATGGTGACAAAATTATGGCTTTAATTTAAAATGACAACTAAATTTTTAAGTTTTTTATCGATTTAAATCATTGATTATGTCTACATAACTGAACTATAAAAGTTTCTTAACAAATAATTATTTTGCAATTTACATTGGAATTACTAATTTTGCGACTGATTTAAATCAATAACAACTTTAGCATTATGAAAAAATTAGTACTTTTTGTTTTCACAGCTGTGTCAATGGGATCTTTCGCACAGTCAATTACTGAAAACCTTTATTTCGATTTGAACGTAGGTACACGTTTCGGTGGTACAACGTCTGATTCTGCATCTTTAGGAGCTGGTCTTCACTTAGATGGTGGTGTTGGTTACGAATTAAACGAACTTTATGCAATCAAAGCTGATTTAGGTTTTGATACTTACACTGCGAAAAATGCAGCTGGAACAACTGAAGACAAATCTTTGTTGATTCGTGCGTCTATTCAAGGTGTTGTGAATGTAAGTGATCTTGCTGGTTTTGGAACTGAAACTTTTGGTTTGAAATTCCACGGTGGATTTGGTTTCGCAACTAACTCTAACCCAAGCTTCAAAGATAGCTACACTGCAAATGGTTCTGAATTCGCTGATCCAGGTTTCAAAGGAAACGATGATATGATCAACTTCATCTTCGGATTGAATCCTCAGTACCACTTAACAGAGCAACTTTCTGTTAATGCTGACCTTTCTTTGGTTCTTTTGGCAATGCAAAGCAATTATGTTGATAGAGCAATCAGCCCAGCTGCTAACAAAGCAATGGGGAATCTATTCAACGCATCTGTTGGTATTTCTTTCAAATTGTAAGAAAAAATATATTTGATTAAGGGAGCAAATTGCTCCCTTTTTTTTTACCCCTAAAATTGGCAGCAAAGTCCTGTTAAATATTATTCTTAACTTTCACAAAAAAACTAAACCTATCAGTATGAAACGACTACTTACCTTTTTAACATTCGCTTTAACTTTTTCAACAAACGCTCAAACAGTGCTCGATAAACTCTACATTGATTTGAATACCGGAACGCGACTGCTGGGAAAAACTTCTGAAGCGACCAAAGTCATTCCTGGAATTCAT
Source organism: uncultured Flavobacteriia bacterium (assembly GCA_903887095.1). Taxonomy (GTDB): domain Bacteria; phylum Bacteroidota; class Bacteroidia; order Flavobacteriales_D; family Crocinitomicaceae; genus M0103. The sequence continues at coordinate 2,772 of CAISOQ010000103.1, read as the reverse complement.
TTTGACGCAGGGCTTGGATACCAATTAAATCCAAACATTGCAATTAAAGGTGAATTTGCTGTGGATAGCTACAAAGCTCAAGATTCAGTTGCAAAATGGGACGGGCAAATGAAAATTGCGAATATCAACGATGAATCTGTTCTCTACAGGGCAACAGTAAACGCAGTGATTAATGTTGGTGAACTGGCAGGTTTTGCAACGGAAAATTTTGGTTTTAAAGTGCAAGTAGGTGCAGGCGTTGCAAGTAACTCAAATACGAATTACAAAAATTCCACTTCTGGAATATTCAGTGATCCAGGAATTAAGGGGAATGATGACATGATTACGGCAACGTTAGGATTGAATCCACAATACCGTATTTCTGATCGAGTAGCCTTGAATGGAACTGTTTCATTCGCAATTCTTGCTAAGCAAAATCACTATATTGACCGTTCAATAAATAACGCATTAATTAATGGTACAGATCAATTGATGAATGCTTCAATTGGAATTTCCGTGAAATTAGGAAAATAAAAAAGTCCAACACTTTGTATAAGAAAGCCCGGTGAATCGGGCTTTTTTTTGCTCGCAATCAAGCATAAAAAAAGAGCATTAAAAATGCTCTTTTGAAGTGGTGATGGACGGAATCGAACCGCCGACACAAGGATTTTCAGTCCTTTGCTCTACCGACTGAGCTACATCACCTAACCGTTATTGTGGGGGCAAAGATAATAACTTAATTGAAACTCGGAAATACACTTCGTATTTTTTTGCAAAATCTTCGACTATCTTTGTACAAATGAGAACAAATTCTGATCTGATTCTACTGGATGCAGGCAATACCCACTTGAAAGTGGCGCATGTTCTAAATGGTGAAATTTTCGATATAGACAGGATTACGTTTGGTGACAAACCAGTACTTGAAAATTATTTTCAAGCAGTAAAACACATCCCAAAGGCGCTAACTTCCGTTTTATCAAAAGAACAAACATTCACAATCTTATCAATTGCTGAAAATTGCAAAGTGCTGGATCGTGATTCAACATTGCCTATCACGCTCGATTACTCTACACCAGAAACATTAGGTTTTGATAGAATCTGCAATGCATCAGCACTATCTGTAATAAGTGAAACAAAAAATACCGTCAGCATAGATATAGGTACATGCATCAAATTTGACTTTGTACAAAGCAAAACATACAAAGGAGGTTCTATTTCCCCCGGAATACGCCTGAGATACAAATCGCTTAACGATTACACAGCCAACCTGCCTCTGCTGACAGATCTCAATTCAACTGAACTTATTGGGGAATCTACAACTTCTTCAATTCATTCAGGTGTCATCAATGGTATACAAGCAGAGATTAGCGGAATGATTCAACGTTACGAACAAGAATTCAAGGACTTAACCTTTTTTGTGACAGGTGGAGACGCACAATACTTTGATTTCGTGGGAAAAAATAACATCTTTGCAAACGAAAATTTGACCCTTAAGGGTCTTTATGAAATTTATCAGCTCAATGCGCAATAGCCTTATTCTTGTTTTACTGACAATTTTATCTTTTCAAACTGTCATTGCGCAAAGCACAACTTTTTCACCTTTTTCTGGCTATGGTTTGGGAGACCGCTCCACTTTTGACCATGGAACATTTACCGGTATTGGCAATTGTAGAATAACTTATTTCGATTCGACAACATTGAATTACTACAACCCTTCTACCTACAATACACTTTCGCACGGTTATCCGATTTATTCTTTGGGCATCAATTCCCGCTATACCACACTCAACGATAACGGCACAAAAAACAACAGCATAACTGCTATCCCTGATCATTTCGCTATGGCTTTCACGTTGAAAAAGTATTTTGGGTTAGCTTTTGGTCTGCGCGCATTTCAGCGAAAGGGATATGAAATAAATGAACGTATTTCAGTAGGAACCGATTCGATCAAAAACACCTACTTGGGCCGTGGTGGTATACACGAAGTTTTTTTGGGTTTGAGCACTGATTTGATTCATTTAAAATCGACTCGCTTATCAATTGGCGGTAATTTAGGATACGTCTTTGGAACGAGCACTAACGAACGCCAAAGCTTATTGATTACAACAAATAATGCAACTGGTGGAGTTGATTGGACTGAAACAAAAATGAATACATTGCACTACGAATTTGGTGCAAATTTTACACAAAAATTAGGGAAGAAAAATACCATCACTTTAGCAGGTGTGTATGAACCTGCGCAAAAATTATCAGGAACACAAAATAATTATTTGTTCTACGGCACTATCAATGATCCAGAATTATACGACACATTATCAGCTTCAATAAATCAATCCATCACGTTAAATCTGGCTTCAAAACTTGACTTTGGAGGACGCTATCAAATGCGTTTCAAGGATGCCAGAAAAGACAACTCCGAAAGAAACAGTGAAATTGCCTTGCATGTCAATTACATGTCTTCAAGTTGGACATCTGACTCTGCCAATGTAAACGGCAATTCCACTTTTAACACAACAAGTTCTATGAATTACGGGATTCAATACACCCCGGAAATTAATTTCATGGACAATTCCGTTAAAGCTAACTTCATGGAACGAATGCGTTACCGTGCAGGGCACTATTCCATTGCCTTGCCCTATGCCATAGACGGGTTGCGTGTCTATGACAAAGGGGTTACACTCGGTTTCGGCATTCCAATTGTTTCTTTTAGAACATTATCTTCCGTCAACTTGTCTTTTTCTGCAGGCGAGCGATCAAACTTTACAGCCCAAGGCTACAAGGAACAATACATTG
>CAISOQ010000102.1 GCA_903887095.1 uncultured Flavobacteriia bacterium | reverse complement strand
CCTGTCACCAGACCCATTGGACAACACACCCTTTTGATTTGCAATGAATTTAAGCGAACCTTCCAGTATTGATCCTCTCATACACAACTACTTCGCAGGAGTGCAAGTCTCTCAGATGGTAATTTATTTCATTATTTTGGCAGTGTTACTGATCTTTTCAGCTTTTGCATCTGGATCAGAATCCGCCTTTTTCTCAATAGGTCCCAAGGAAAAAGAAATTCTTAGAAATGAGCAAGCTAAGTCTTCCAAGCAAGTTTTGAAATTATTGGAAAACCCGAAAGAATTACTTGCCGTTCTGCTGATTACCAACAATTTTGTAAATGTGGGAATCGCTATTATTTCAAGTGTGCTAATTGAAATGATGCTTGGACCTGCAAACAAGGGCAACGAAACATTGCGTTTTTTAATTGAAGTGATCGGCATCACCTTTACCATGCTTATGCTTGGAGAAGTAATTCCTAAAATTTATTCTTCTCGCAATTCGGTGAGAACTGCCAAGTTGATGGCATTCCCAATTAGCACATTCAAATCTATACCGCCGATTTCGTGGCTAAAGAACTTCTTAGTTCATGGAACAAACCTCATTCAAAAAAATGCAAAACAAAGAAGTGTTAAGATCACCTCGGATGAACTTGAGCACGCCCTGGCATTGACCAAAGAAGAAAGTACCTCTGAAGAAGAACATAAAATCCTTGAGGGAATTGTAAAATTCGGAAATACCGAAGCATGCCAGGTTATGCGATCCAGAATGGACGTTGTAGCGATTGACGAAAATGCCAATTACAAAGAATTGCTGGAATTGATTCTGGATGCAGGTTATTCTCGCGTTCCAGTTTTCAATGGCTCGATCGACAATGTTACGGGAATTCTTTACATCAAAGATTTACTTCCCCATCTGAGTAAAGATGAAAGTTTTAAGTGGCAAGAATTGACACGCAAACCATTTTTCATTCCTGAAAACAAAAAGATTGATGATCTTCTGAAAGAATTTCAAGAGAAGAAAATGCACATGGCTGTAGTCGTCGATGAATATGGTGGAGCCTCTGGAATTGTGACCCTGGAAGATGTATTGGAAGAAATTGTCGGAGATATTACAGATGAATTCGATGAAGAAGAAATAGCTTATACACGAATTAGTGAAAACACTTTTCTTTTCGAAGGGCGAACAACTCTGGTGGACTTTTACAAGGTCACAGAAATGGATGGTAAAAATTTCGAGCAAAACAAAGGTGACTCTGAAACGCTCAGCGGATTTTTGGTAGAACAAGCCGGTAGAATTCTTAAAAACAATGAATACATTATATTTGACAACGTTAAAATGATTGTGGAATCTTCTGATAAAAGAAGAATCAAAATGATCAAAGTTATCTTACTTGAAAATCAAGAAGAAAAATGAAAAGATTCATAATTCTGCTTCTAACTCTATCTGCCTGTTCTTCAGATAAAATTCCTGTTCCAAAGCCACCAACATATCTCCGTTTGGAATTGCCGGACCATCAATATGCTACTTACAATGGTAATTGCGGCTATTCCTTTCAGTCTGCAAAAATTTTCACGGTAAAAGATGTTGTTGATTCTTCAGGTACTATGACATGCCATAAAGACATTCATTTAGGACCATTAAACGGGGTTATTCATTTCTCGTTTATTAACATGACAGAGCCATTGTCCACCTATGTTAATTACGCAAATGACAAAGTGGATGAACATAAATTAAAAGCGACTGCGATTGAGGACTTTCGTCTCATCAATGGAAAGAAAAGAGTTTTTGGAACCTTTTTTGAATTGAAAGGAGATGTCGCATCGCCATATCAATTCTACCTGACAGATTCTACTTCACGATTTGTTAGCGGGGTAGTTTACTTCAATTCACGCCCCAACTATGACTCCTTAAAACCAAGCCTGGATTATCTGAAGCTTGATCTGATGAAGATGGTTGAAACTTTTGAATGGAAATAAAAAACACTTTCTATTTAAGTATTGGAAGTAATCTTGGAGATCGGCTTTCTAATTTACAATTCGCAATTAATTCCTTGAAAGCAATAGATTGTGAAATTCTCGCCGCAAGTAGTGTCTACGAAAGTGAACCTTTAGGATTCTCAGCAGATCAAACATTTTTCAATGCCGCACTAAAAGGTCACACTTTTGCAAATGAAGAAGAATTAATGACTTCATTATTGAACATTGAAAAGATAGCGGGGAGAGAAAGAAATAATTCCAAAGAATACGCTTCACGACCATTGGATCTAGATATCATCTTCTTCAATGAATCCGTTGTGGAAACAGATTTTCTTGAGATACCTCATCCTCGTTACAGAGAGCGGAAATTTGTTCTTTTGCCCTTAATAGAAATTCAAAAAGAACTTTGCGACCCAACCGATTTGAAACCTCTTTCTGAAATTCTCGTATCAAGTGGCGATACCTCTGAAATTAAAAGACTTGAATCTATTCTGATTTATTGATTTTAATTCATTTTTTGGTATCAAAGACAAAATTATTGTTTAATATTGCCGTGAAAATTGGTAAAATTTAATTTTTAAATATGAAAAATCAAAGCCTAAAAGGTATTGCTCTTATTGCTGCAGCAAGCTACTTAGTTACGAGCTGTGACCTTTTGAAAGATCTGGAATACAGAGTTACACCTAGTCCGCTTGAAATGCACGGAGACTCTGTTAGAGTGCATGTTGATGTTACCTTCCCTGCTAAAGGAATCAGAAAAAAAGTGAGTGCTGAAATCACTCCAATGTTAGGAACTACTGCCTTGAAAACAGTTACTGTTCAAGGTGAAAAAGTTTCTGGAAATGGATCAGTAATCAACTTCAAATCAGGCGGCACTTATGTATATGATGACTTTGTTGCTTACAAACCAGAAATGGAAGTAACAGAATTGCTTGTTACAGGAAAAGTAAGAAAAGGTAAAAAAGATAAGCCAGGTATTTTCCAAGACAAGAAAATTGCCGACGGAACAATTATCACTCCATACCTTGTTAACAAAGACTATAAAGTGATTTTAGAGAAAGATCAGTTTACACGCGTAACTGAACAATCTTTCACTGCTCAGTTTAATTATGAAAGAGGTAAATCTGTTGTACGTCCCACTGAATTGAAAGACAAAGACATTGTTGCTTTTTCTAAATGGTTAGGTGCTGCTCAGACAAACCCTAAAATCGCTATTAAGTCAATAAACATCACTGGTTATGCTTCACCTGAAGGAGAAGAAAACAAAAACAACACACTTTCTACAGACCGCGCTGAAGCTGCAAAACAAGCTGCTTTAGGTCTTGCAAAAGCTGCTAAAAATGCTTCTGTTGAAACAATTTCTTTCAACTTAAACGGACGTGGAGAAGATTACGAAGGTTTCAAAAAAGAATTGCAAGGTTCTGCAATGAATGAAGATGAGAAAAATTTAGTGATTCGTGTATTGGAAATGCATTCTGATCCTATTACTCGTGAGACTGAAATGAGAAATATGGGTAAAACATTCAAATATTTGGATGACAATATCTTCCCTAAGCTTCGTCGTGCTGAAATTTCTATCGTTTACGATTTGACTGGTTACACAGATGAGGAATTGAAAACTATTTCTACAACAATGCCAGATTCATTGAAAGTTGAAGAGTTGTTG
>CAISOQ010000101.1 GCA_903887095.1 uncultured Flavobacteriia bacterium | reverse complement strand
TTCTTTTTCAACTTTTTCAGATAATTGATCTCTTAATTCTCTTGACGATGGAATATTATCCAGTCCAATGCACAAAGCATCAACAAACATTCCTGAACCTCCAGTCAAAATTATTGTTTCATGCATCTGAAAAAGAGATTTAAGAACTTCGTTAGCTTCTTCAGCGAATCTAGCTGCTGTTACTTCTTCTGAAATGGAATGAGAATCGATGAAATAATGTTTTATTCCATTTTGTTCTTCAAAGGAAGGTTTTGCCGTACCAATCGACATTTCTTTATAAAACTGGCGAGAGTCCGCCGAAAGAATCACCGTTTTGAAATAATGAGCTAATTCGACAGATAGAGCTGTTTTTCCACTGGCGGTAGGACCTTCTATGACAACGAGTCGTTTGATTTTTTTCTTTCAAAAATATACAAATTACTTGTATACTGCTCGCCATTCAAGGTATCGTTTGTAGATGGAACGAACGTAGTTGTAAGTTCGTGCGCCGCGAAGAGCTCCGTTTTTAACGACTGGATCCGTGTAATATTTCGCTTTCGAAAGATTCAGCATCATTATTTCTACGTTATCATCCCAGCGCAATGGATCCAATCCATTTTTTCTTGCCAGACGCTGTGCATCCTCAACGTGACTTTTCCCTGCATTGTAAGTTGCGATCGTAAACTTTTCCCGCTGAATACGGTCGGGGATATTTTTCCAGTTTTTAAAGTCAGTAGCTAATTTTAGCATTCCCCCATAAATCTGCTGTTCAACGGGCGAATCTGGAAGTACCCCATAAAGTGGACCAATACTTGGCATGAATTGCATGATTCCATAAGATCCACCAAAACCTTGAACGTTTGGATTGAATTTCGATTCTTTGTAAGCTATCGATGCGACTAATAGCCAGTCCCAATTGTATTTTGTTGCAGCTCTTTTGAATGTAGCGTCAAAATTGGAAAGTTGACCGTTTCGAATGATTATACCAAACTCTACTTTTTTAGCCGGTAAATCTTTTAATTCGAAGTATTTTGCATTGAGGTATTTATAGATTTTTTTAGACATGAATTGTTTCAGCCACCGGTCAATCCGAGCCTTTAGTAATGGACTTGTTTTGCGCAATCCAAAGGCGATTTTTTGTTTGACAGAAATAGGTGTATTTATATCCAGGTTGTCAAAAAATTGTTGATTTACTTTTGCAATATTTTCCTCTGTGATAGTATAGTCAATAAGGCCTTCAGAAACCATTTCAATTAATTCTTCGGAACTTACAGCGCCTTCTTCTCCGGAAACATAAATGGTATCTCCAATTTCCTCTTGCAAATGATTCAAGCGTTGCTCATAGCTTGAATTTTTCCACACATGGACAGTTTTATAAGCTAATTCATTTGGATCTCGAATAATAAACTTATTCCAAAGTGATTGCCGGGTTTTTCTCCAGCCATTTGGTTTTCGTTGAATTAGTACTTGGGGGGTGCGAATGAAAGGGGAAGAAAAGTCAATTTTGCGTTTTCTTTCTTTTGTAACGGTGTAATTGCATGCGATAAGATCTCCTTCTCCCTCATTCAACATGAGCACAAGATCATCAAGGTTATTTACTATTTTGATTTCCAATTCGACACCCAGTTCAATTGCAAATTCTTTGAGAAGTTCGTATTCGAAGCCCATTCTTTTTCCTCTGTAGATAAAGAAAGAAGTTGAACTGTTCTCTGCTAGGATTGTAAGCTTACCTTTTTGCAAAATTTCTGGTAAGTCAATATTAACTGCATTTCCCTCAAATGCCTCAATTTCACCTTGATTATTTTCGCAGCTGGAAAGAAATATTACCAACGCAATAGTAGTAGAAAAGCGCATTAACAGTTGTAACCTTAAGGTCATGCTTGTTTAATTGAAGATGCAAATTACAAAAAAATAAAATCTTAGATCATTTATTTGTTCCAAAGTGTTGGATGGCATCACTCATATAGCTTTCAAAGCAACTGTATATTTCATTGTAATGTCGGTCAAAAGTGAGAGGCGCTTGATGCAAAAGATTGGGGAATGAAATGCGCGAGCCAACTCCTGCACAAGATTTCTCAAGACCTTCTCTCATTGGATAATAATTTAGCCATTTTCTGGCTCTCATGATTTCAATAAATGATTGGAAATCGCTTGTGTAATCAGCCCAATAGAGCGGTTGAAAAGTGTAGAAATTTTCAAGAAATTCAGTCAATTCAATAGAATGAAAGTTTTTCCAATGCGATGCCAATAAATGATCGAAAAATAAATCGATTGCCACATTGCTCACTTTAGGAAGCTCAGGGTAAAGTGTTTTTAAAAGTTTGCGAACGTCTTCATGTGTATCAATATAGCCGTCAATTGAGCGGTGAAGTTGAATACCTTTCTGAATTTTTTCAGGAAAATTATACATGGCTTTTCCTTTGACGAAATCACCAAAAAGATTCGCGTACATAAGTTCCAAGTCATTGTTGGAAAAATAAAGATGACCAAGGAAATTCATGAATCAATTTAGTGGTAAAAAAAAAGATCCCAATAAGTGGGATCTTTCAATCAATATTCGTCCTCATTAAAGAGGAAGTCCTCTCTTGATGGATAGTCGGGCCAAATTTCTTCAATACTTTCGTAAATATCTCCTTCGTCCTCCAGATCTTGCAGATTTTCAACTACTTCAAGAGGAGCACCTGTTCGAATGGCAAAATCAATCAACTCATCCTTCGCAGCGGGCCATGGGGCATCTTCCAAATAGGAAGCTAGTTCTAGTGTCCAGTACATTTTTTCCTCCTTTATTAGGTTATTTTTGCGCAAAAATAGATTTTATTTGAAACTTTCCAAATCTACAAGCAAAAACATTCAAATTGATTTATTAACAATTTTAGTTTTCGCTTACATTCGGGGCTTCCAAGGTTGCTCATTCACATTCAAATCTTGCGCTATTTTTCTGCTTAAAACGAACAAATAATCACTTAATCTATTGATATATGCTGTAACAAGTTCAGCAACAAATTCATGTTGAGAAAGATCAACAATTAATCGTTCTGATCTTCTGCATACGCATCGAGCGACATGACAAAAAGAAACAGCTTGATGTCCGCCTGGTA
>CAISOQ010000100.1 GCA_903887095.1 uncultured Flavobacteriia bacterium | reverse complement strand
CAAGTGAAATTAGTTTAGAAATTTAAGCTCCACGCTCACGCTCCGCAGTATTTGTAATGCTGCGGTAATAATCTTCAATAATACCTACGATTCGCAGTAGTTGTAATGCTGCGGTTATTGTCTTCATTAATACTTAAAACTATAAAACCCTCTCCGTTTCCGAAGAGGGCCTTTATATAGACGTCTCTCACTATCTGAACAATCAGGAAGCAAGAAACGAGAAAGAGTCCGCCACTTGGACGGACTCTGTAATTGCATTTAATTTCCCCCTCCCTTTGTCCCTCCCCAAGGAGGGAGATACTTTCCCCCTGGAGAGGGGGAGGAAGTTTAGGTGATCGAGCTACGTCGAGATCACATCATCCCTGGCATTCCACCTGGCATACCACCCATCGCTGGTGCATTTTCTTCTGGCTCATCTGCAATGACACACTCTGTTGTCAATAGCATTGAAGCAATAGAAGCGGCATTTTCAACGGCGATACGCGTTACTTTCGTTGGATCAATGACTCCTGCTTTGTACAATTTTTCAAACGTCTCTGTTCGCGCATTGTAACCGAAGTCATCTTTTCCTTCACGCACTTTTTGAACAATTACAGCACCTTCACCACCAGCATTGGCAATGATCTGACGCAATGGCTCCTCAGCAGCACGTTTCACGATCTGAATTCCCGTCATCTCGTCTTCGTTGTCGCCTTTTAATTTATCCAATGTTTCAATTGAACGAATCAATGCAACACCTCCACCTGGAACGATTCCTTCTTCCACAGCCGCTCTGGTTGCCGCTAAAGCATCGTCCACACGGTCTTTCTTCTCTTTCATTTCAACTTCTGTCGGAGCACCAACGTACAGAACTGCTACACCGCCAGCTAATTTAGCCAAACGCTCTTGCAATTTCTCACGGTCGTAATCGGAAGTAGTTGCTTCAATTTGTGCTTTGATCTGATTTACACGCGCAGTGATATCTGCTTTTTTACCAGCTCCGTTTACAATTGTCGTATTGTCTTTGTCGATTTCTACCTTTTCTGCTGTACCAAGCATATCAAGTGTCGCATTTTCCAATGTGAACCCACGCTCTTCTGAAATAACTTGTCCACCTGTAAGAATGGCAATATCTTCCAACATTGCTTTTCTTCTGTCTCCGAATCCTGGTGCTTTAACAGCAGCGATCTTCAACGATCCTCTCAAACGGTTTACAACCAACGTTGCTAACGCTTCTCCGTCCACATCTTCAGCAATAATCAACAAACCACGTCCAGCTTGAACCACAGGCTCAAGAATTGGAAGTAATTCTTTCATATTGGAGATCTTCTTTTCGTAGATCAGGATCATCGGTTTTTCCATATCCGTGATCATTTTCTCTGTATTCGTAACGAAGTAAGGAGAAAGGTAACCACGGTCAAACTGCATTCCTTCAACAGTTCTTACCTCTGTTTCTGTACCTTTTGCTTCTTCAACTGTAATAACACCATCATTACCAACAACTTTCATCGCTTCAGCAATTAAAGTTCCGATTGTCTCGTCGTTATTCGCTGAAATTGTCGCAATTTGTTTGATTTTGTCGTTGTCTTTCCCAACTTCTTTTGATAACTTTTTCAAGTTTTTCACAACTTCTGCAACTGCTTTGTCGATTCCTCTTTTCAAATCCATTGGATTTGCACCCGCAGCAACATTCTTAAGTCCAGCACCAATAATTGCTTGAGCAAGTACTGTGGCTGTTGTTGTTCCATCCCCAGCGATATCCGCAGTTTTTGAAGCAACTTCTTTAACCATTTGAGCTCCCATGTTTTCGATAGGATCTTTCAACTCAATTTCCTTAGCAACGGAAACACCGTCTTTTGTTATTTGTGGTGCTCCGAATTTTTTGCCAATTACAACATTTCGACCTTTTGGTCCAAGTGTAACTTTTACTGCATTCGCTAAAGCGTCTACACCTTTTTTCAATTTGTCTCGCGCTTCAACGTCGAAATAAATGTCTTTTGCCATTTCTTTTAAATTTTAATTAAAACCAGTGATTAAAAAATTCCGTAGATGTCTGCTTCTTTCATGATCAGAAGGTTCTTTCCATCCAATTTGATTTCAGTGCCCGAATATTGACCATATAAAACAACGTCTCCAACTTTTACAGTCATTGGCTCGTCCTTTTTACCTTTTCCGGCAGCGATAACAGTACCTTTTAATGGTTTTTCTTTCGCTGTGTCAGGAATGATGATACCACTTGCTGTTTTTTGTTCCGCAGGTGCAGGCTCAATAAGAACTCTGTCTGCTAAAGGCTTAAACTTCGTTGACATATAATTTGTAAATTTTAATGTTTGCTCGCGTTCTGTCTAATTTTGTGCCATCCGTATTTCACCGACATTTTTACGCAGATTGCACACGTAATGACAAAAAAAATGTCAGAATGTATGACATCCTGACATTTTTAAAAAATTCTTTTCTGGTTATTTCCCTCCAGCTGGTGCTTGTTGACCATTCCCTTGAGGCTGTCCTTGTCCT
>CAISOQ010000099.1 GCA_903887095.1 uncultured Flavobacteriia bacterium | reverse complement strand
GCCTTTTTGATCAGGATGGACGCTTTAGATTTATTAATAAAACGGCGGTAAAAGATGATGAATTACGTGCCGGATGATCGGGAAAACGGAGTCTGAGTATCTCGAGAAAAAAGGACTTCCATCCGATAGATTTGATCAACGAAAAGCACATTTTAATCGAATGTTGGAAACAGGTGAGCCTATAGAATGGATTGAAGAGACTTTTGATTCTTCAAAAAATCGATATTTCTTGCGTTCATTTTCACCGCCAACATCAATGATAGATAAAGACACCTATATTATCGCGTATGGTCTTGATATCACAGAAACAATAGAGTCAAAGGCAGCCCTTGAAGAATTGAATCTCAACCTTGAAAAGACAGTTGAATTAAAAACGAATGAAAACCTTGAGCTAAATGCAAATCTAAATGAAATAGAAAAATTTGTAGCAATAGGTGAACTCACAATGGGCATTGCGCATGATTTAAATAGTCCGCTTGCTGCTATTCTGATTGGCGCTAAGAATGTGAGAGAAACATTGGAGATTCTTTTTCATGGATTGATCCACGATTGTTCCCCAGAAGAATTGGAATTTGCATGTATTCATGCAATGTCGGGTGATTTAAAATCCTTTCAAAGCAGTTTGAAGGCGATGAAAGAACGCAATCAATTGCAGCAGCTGCTTCAAGATGAAAAAGGCTTTTCGCAGGAAGAGTCATTAGAAATAGCGGATGGTCTATTGAAAGCACGTGTTGGTATTGATGAAACGGAAAAGATCAATAGAGTAATAGAAAGTGCTAATCAGAAAAAGTTTTTAGAGCTAATGCGGCATATTTACACCATAAGGCAAATGGTTGATACAATTTTGGATGCTGCAAACAGGTCGGCAGATGTGATTTCTGATTTGCGAAAGTTCACAAAAAGTGCCGTTCACCAGAGTGAGGAAACAATAAATATTGCTGACAGTGTGAACAGCGTTTTAAGGGTTTTAAGCACGAATTTAAAGGGAAATATTGACGTCCATATTGATGTTCCAAATTCCCATGAGATTTTTGGAGTGCCAAGAGATGTTTTTCAAATTTGGTCTAATGTCATAAAAAATGCACTTGAAGCGTTGGGCGAACAAGGTGGTGATCTTTGGATTCGTTCTGTAAAAGAGGGTGATACAATAAAAATTGAATTTGGAAATAATGGCCCAGATATACCAAAGGAATTTCTTTCCAAAATATTTGAGCGTTTTAAGTCTTCAAAGGGAGGAGACAATCATGGTTTTGGATTGAATATCGTTAAACGAATTGCTGATGCGAATGGTTGGGATGTAAATGTTGTTTCTGAGAACAATTCAACTGTTTTTATGTTTACTATAAAAGCAACTCATTTTTTATAAAATGGTATTCTCTCAAGATTCTGTAGTAATTTGTGTCGATGATGACGAATCAATTTTAACTGCACTCAGTGTCCAACTACAGAAGCTAGTAGATACGGAAAAAGTATTAGTTGAGTATTTTCTTAATCCAGAGGATGCGTTAGCATCGATTCCTGAAATTATAAATCTTAAGATAAAGGTCATTTTTGTACTGACGGACTATCAAATGCCTAGGATGACTGGAGCTGAATTTCTAAAAAAGTTGAAAAGTGTCTATCCGGATATCCATTGCATCATGCTTTCTGGTCAGGCAAATGATGAAATAGTAGAAAATTTGATCAGCCAGAATTTATTGGATTATTTTATTTCTAAACCTTGGTCTGAAGGGCAATTACTTGAAAAAATAAGACTTATTGTGCCTGCAGATAAGTTGGTGTAAGCCACTTTTTACGGCGATTATTTTTGTTATTTACTTAAATTTTGCCCTTAAAAACACTTTATAGGCTTCTCTGAATAAAATCTTTTCAGATAGTAATTTCAAAAAGTCAGGTTCGGTTGTAAGAGATAGAAATTCTTTTTCAGAAAGATCAATCGTATAAAGCAATTGCAACAAGCGTGTTTCTCCTTCCTTCATTAATTCACTCACGTGTTCTGCAATCTTTTCTTGGATTTCTTCTTTATTGAATGGGATTTGCTGAAAAGTTGTATCAAAAATTAAATTGAATTTCTCAAAATCCTTCGCAATTTGCTGCTGCGTTTTTAATACAAATTCGGCATTGTTAAACTGCTGCTGAAGATCGGTTGGAGAGATGAGGTTGTTCATTTTTTCTTGAATAAAGATCAACGAATAAAGATCAAAGACGAAATGTACACGCAGACCAACAAATCAAATAATTCCTTGTTCCTTGCTCCTTGTTCCTTGTTCCCTTCTCCATTTAACGCACGCCGCCTCCGGCATCAAAACCTTTCTCAGGAATCATAAAACTCAAATTGCCTTCTGCATCTTCAGCCATTAAAATCATTCCTTGCGATTCGATGCCGCGAATTTTTCTTGGTTCAAGATTCAATAAAACTTGAACTGTTTTACCAACAATTTCCTCTGGTTTGTAATGCTCTGCAATGCCAGATACAATGGTGCGCTTGTCAATACCTGTATCGACCAACAACTTTAATAGTTTGTCCGCTTTTTCAACTTTTTCAGCTTCCAATATAGTACCCAAACGAATGTCTAATTTCGTGAAATCATCAAATTGAATTGCCTCTTTTTGAGGTTCATAAGAGGTCTCTATCTCGTTAGTTTGCTTTAATTTATTAACCTCAAATTCAACTAAGGTGTCTTCAATTTTTTGGAATAAAATTTCTGGTGCATTAATCAAATGTCCAGCAATTAACTGATCATCTTTTCCTGCTGCAGACCAATTTCCTGCTTCGAAATTTAGAAAACCACCAAGTTTTCCTGCGGTCTTAGGCAAGAATGGTTGCAATACAATACTCAGATTTGCTGTAATCTGTAGCGCAATGTTCATAATTGTTTCGACACGTTTAGGATCAGTTTTAACGAGCTTCCAAGGTTCTTGATCGGCAAGGTATTTATTACCTAGTCGTGCTAAGTTCATAGCCTCCGCTTGCGCATCCCTTAGTTTATATGCATAGATTAACTTACCCATTCGCTCAGGGATAGCCTGCATCTCTTCGATCACGTGTTTGTCTTCCTCTGTCAATTCGCCTTTAGCTGGAACAACCCCTTCATAGTATTTTTGGGTGAGTACAAGAGCACGATTAACAAAATTACCAAGGATATCGGCTAATTCACTGTTCACACGGGTTTGGTATTCTTTCCAAGTAAATTCGGAATCTTTTGTTTCTGGAGCGATAGAAGTCAAGACATATTTTAATTCGTCTTCTTTATCCGGATAGGTTTCAAGGTATTCATGCAACCAAACTGCCCAATTGCGGGATGTTGAGAATTTATCTCCCTCTAGATTTAAAAATTCGTAGGCAGGAACATTATCTGGTAGAATTAAATCGCCATGATCTTTTAGTAAAATTGGAAAAATCACTGCATGGAATACAATGTTGTCTTTTCCAATGAAGTGTACAAGTTTTCGGTCACCTTTCCAATAATCCTCCCAATTCTTGCCATGATCAAGAGCCCATTGTTTGGTAGCTGAAATGTAACCAATTGGTGCGTCGAGCCATACGTAAAGTACTTTTCCATCTGCATTTTGAAGGGGAACTTTTACACCCCAATCCAGATCCCTTGTCATTGCCCTCGAGTGCAATCCGCCGTCTATCCATGACATGCATTGACCAATTACTTGGTTGCGCCAAGCTTTTGGGTCATGCTGCTGTATTCCTTCCAATTTCCCTTCTTTGATCCATTCGCGCAACCAATTTTCATGACGTTCCATGGGCAAATACCAATGGGATGTTGTTCTTAAAACAGGTGTTTTTCCGCTTAAGGTTGATTTTGGATCGATAAGTTCTGTAGGACTTAAATCTGTTCCACATTTTTCACACTGATCACCGTAAGCATTTGGATTTTCACATTTTGGACAAGTTCCGGTGATGTAACGATCGGCTAAAAATTGCTGAAAATCTTCGTCGAAATATTGCTCAGAAGTTTCTTCCGTGAACTTTCCTTTTTCGTAAAGTTTTAAGAAGAAATCTTGCGATGTTGCATGGTGAATTTCCGCAGATGTGCGGTGAAAAATATCAAATGAAATATTAAAATCACTGAAAGATTTAGAAATGATCGCATTGTACTTGTCGACTATTTCCTGAGGTGTAATACCTTCTTTTTTGGCACGTAATGTAATTGCAGCGCCGTGTTCGTCACTCCCGCAAATGAAGGCAACATCGTGCTGATTCATGCGTAAAAATCGAACAAAAATATCTGCAGGTAAATAGACACCGGCTACGTGACCAAGGTGCAAAGGGCCGTTTGCATAAGGCAAGGCGGCTGTAACTGTAAATTTGTCTTTTGACATTCTATTGGGCGCTTTTGCGGCACAAAGATAATCAAACTGTGCGGTTCAAATCAGGATTTAAACGGTAGCTTTTAGATTGATTTTCGTTTCGTGCTCTTCAAAGCTTATTCCATACTTTGAAAGTTCTTGAAGAATTGGCTCGTATACTTCTTTTGCGATAGGAAGAGTTACCCCTTTTTGAGAGATTTCTCCCTGTAAGATCATTTTTGCAGCTATTGCTACTGGTAATCCTACTGTGTTTGACATAGAAGTGTATACCTGATCTTCACCGAGATTCACCATTGAAGAAGTTACTTTATAGTTTTCATCTCGAAGTGCATATTCAAATTCATGGTACATAACAAGCATGTCTTTGTCTTTCGGTGCAAGAACGAGTTTGTTCACTAAGATTTTCTCCAATAATTGAGCGGGAGATGCATCTTTTATACCGATAACAGCACTTTTATCGAAGAGGCCCAGCCACTCAAACTTTTCATACAAGGCTGCTCGTTCAGGTCTTAAGAAATCTTT
>CAISOQ010000098.1 GCA_903887095.1 uncultured Flavobacteriia bacterium | reverse complement strand
TTCGTTGATGATGCCTTGGAAAGTTGTTCCGTCAGAGAAATTTGAATCGGGTGAAAGAAACCGTGTATCGCCTGCACCAAATAGATGATAGCTCAATCCATTTTTTTCAATGACAACAGTTGTTTGTTTTTTGGAGTTGTAACCCCATACATCGAAATGGAGATTCGTCTCACGATTATTTCCAGCAGTTTTGAAATCGTTGCGCGTAAAACGCAGGGATTCTACTTTTTGAGATCTTTTGGAGGCATCATTTGTCAACCGCAATTGGTAAGGAAAAAGTCCGATGGCTTTCGGTAAACCTTTGTTCCAGCGACCTCGTTCGTCTTTTTCTCTCTCTTCTAATAGCCCGGCTGTTGAACTGCCGTCTCCCGCTGCGACAAGTATATTTTGAAAGATTGTGGCTTCTCCACCCAGCGTTTGGTAAATTTCAAATGTTCTTCTGCGCACGTATTCATTGATTGCGTAGTTCATTGCCTCCAAAGTGACCAAGCGATCGTTGTCTTCCAAAAAACGCAAACTTTCAAGGAAAACAATTTTATCATCAAGCGAAAGTCCGGGATTCAGCAATCCAGCCAATTTCGGATGCGCCATGTAGCGATCGTCTTTTTCCTTTAACGCATTGGTGGGTAATTTGGATAGAAGAAGAGTGTCAAATTGAATGCTCTGATTTTCATAAGGGCGAAGGTCTTTTTCAGAGCCTCTTTTTGCCAAAAGTAATTTATTCAATTCCCAGATAGCCATTTTATTAGCTGCTTCCGATAATAATCCTTTTGCTGATTTTGCGATTTCTTCTTTTCGAATGATTAAAATCTCTGGTTGATTGATAATCAGTATTTCCACAGAATCATAATTGATCTGTTTGTTTCCGAGCATGACTTGTGGACCTTTGTAATCAAAATAGCGCCCAAGTTCATTGTCTAGGATGGGACTTTTCTTGACAACATGAAACAAATAGGCTCTTTCTTCAGGACTTAATCCCTCGTTGACTTGAGCAATAACATTTGTTGAAAGAAGAATAAAAAGAAGGTATAAATGGCGCATGTAATTATTTTTTGCACATAACAGTTTACGGATATAAAGGTAACATGCACCATTTGAATATTTTTCTATGGTCAAAAAAAAACCGCCACAATGGACGGTTCATAACTTTTGATTACTGTAAAATCAGTTTCTGTGTCGTTCGTTTTCCATCGGTTTCAATGGTGATGAAATAACTTCCGCGCTGCAGATCAGTCAAATCAATTTGCTGACCTGTAGAGATGTTTTTCGCTACTTTGATAGCTCTTCCTCGCATGTCTGTAATGATAGCAGAAGAATTATTCAGATTACCTGCGATTGTAATTTTGCCCTCTGAAGGATTTGGATAAACAGCAAAATTAATTTCCTTTTTCGTGTCTAATCCTGCTGTCAATATTGGTTGAACAGAAGATAAAACGGCAGTTTGAGTAGCTAATGGTGTGGCAGAGTTTGCTTGTTTGATGGAAACAAAAGAATAGGTGAACACCGGCATGTTATCATTGGTAAGGTCATAATATTCGTATTGCGTGCGAATGAAGACAACATCCAACGGAATAACAAACGATACTTGTGTGAAAACGGTGTCGACAATTTTGTAACGAATCACATTTTCAATGGTTGTGGAAGACGGTAGAAGCAACGTTCCTTGTCCATCAATTGAAGCATAAGATCTTCCTGTACAAGAAGGATTTTGTGCCAAGCCATTGAATGTAAAAGAAAGATTTCCAGAAAAATTATCTGTAAAACTGTCTCCATTCGCAAATGGGTAGCTGACTGTTTTCTGCTCATTTACATCAAAATGTGCGATAACTGTTCCAAAAGATGGTTCTTCAAAAATAAATCCCTGTGATTGTCTCTCTGTGCTTGTGGAATTGTAAAAATTCGTCAATGAGCCCTCAATACTGTATCCTTTTGTTGAGTTGGTGTAAATGGAGCTGTAGGGAGATGTTGCTGGGTCGATAACTATTAGATTTCTTGTCCCATTAATTCCTACCAACTGCGTGTAGTCCCACGTCACGCCATTTCCTGTTGTCGCTTCAAGGGGATCAGTGAGTGAATCGCAGGTATACATTGTTTTAAGATCTCCAATCGCAGGTTCATTGCTTTGATCCATGATTACGGTTTGTGCAAATGAATAACTTGAAATGAGTGTTGCAAGTAAAAGTGTCTTTTTCATTTTTAGTGTTTGCGTTTTTAACTAGTTTCTAAAATTCAAACGATGAGGTTCGAAAAATGGTTGGCTTGTGAACAAATTTCGCTACTTCTTCGCCGAAGCTCTGTCCTTTATTTTTACTTTTACCAACCAACCATTGAAACTTTAAAGATAGAACATCCCATGAATTATAAGAGTCTTTTTAGAAAGAAAAGCATACACGACATTCATCAGCAGCTAAAAGTGCAGGGTGAATCGGATATGCACGGATCATTGGGGAAGCACCTTGGCGCGAGAGACCTTGCGGCATTTGGTATAGCGGCCATCATCGGTGCGGGGATTTTTAGCACGATAGGCAAAGCCAGTTTTGATGGGGGACCTGCAGTTATCTTTTTATTCATTTTTACGGCAATAGCTTGTGGTTTTGCGGCTTTTGCATACGCTGAATTTGCTTCAATGGTGCCTGTTTCAGGAAGTGCCTATACATATTCGTATGTTGCTTTTGGTGAAATAATTGCCTGGATCATAGGTTGGGCACTCATCATGGAATACGCCATCGGAAATATAACTGTCGCAATTTCATGGAGCGATTACTTTACAGGATTACTCGAACACGGTTTCCATCTTCATCTCCCACAATGGGTTCAAATGGACTATTTTACAGCATACAATGGATACAATGAAGCGTTGAACCTTGTGGAAAGTGGAAAGACTTTAACACAGTTGGATGCCAATCTGCAAGCAGCACACGCCGCTTGGACAACTGCTCCAACGATAGGTTCCTTTCATTTAGTTGCGGATCTTCCTGCCTTGTTCATCATTATTTTGATTACTGCACTGGTCTACAAAGGAATGAAGGAATCAAAAAATGCAAGCAATATGATGGTGGTTGTTAAATTGGCTATCATCCTACTTGTTATTGCTGTTGGTGTTTTTTATGTCGACACAGAAAATTGGAACCCATTTGCTCCAAATGGTGTATCTGGGATTTTGAAAGGAGTTTCTGCGGTTTTCTTTGCTTACATAGGCTTTGATGCTATTTCAACGACTGCAGAGGAATGCAAGGATCCGCAGCGTGACTTACCACGAGGAATGATGTGGGCCATCATTATTTGTACGGTATTATACATCATCATTGCACTTGTACTCACGGGAATGGTGCATTATTCGGAATTAAATGTAGGAGATCCATTGGCCTACGTTTTTGAAAAACTGGACTTGCGCTGGATGTCTGGAATTATTGCTGTGAGTGCTGTTGTGGCAATGGCGAGTGTTTTGCTTGTCTTCCAAATGGGACAGCCGCGCATCTGGATGAGTATGAGCCGCGATGGCTTGTTACCGAAACGCTTTTCAAGGATTCATCCGAAGTTTAAAACACCATCTTTTTCAACAATTGTGGTTGGATTTGTAGTTGCTGTTCCTGCTCTTTTTCTCAATTTAACGATGGTAACGGATTTGTGCAGTATTGGAACCTTGTTTGCCTTTGTCGTTGTTTGTGGTGGTGTACTGATCCTTCAAAACAAGACCGATATTCCACGTGGAAAATTTAAAACACCATACATCAATGGGAAATATGTCATGCCAGTGTTGGTCGCTGCTACCATCATTTTATCATTCACCTTCAATAAGCAAGCTACCATGAGCTTTTTGACGAATGAAAAGCAGCTGGTAGGCGCAACAGATGTCCTTACTTCTCTACCAAATTCGAAAGTGAAAGAATTGAAATTAGCGGTTTCAGCAAGTGATTCAGCTAAATTTGCAGTAGCGGACAAAGATTTGGAAACCTACCTTACTAATTTGGATGAGAAACAGTATGTTCAAACCTTGAAGGATTTGAAAGTAAAAGAAGACGTGATGTATGAATCAGGTTTTAATTTGTTCAAACATAAAATCCCAACGTATATCTTCTTCATCATCACACTTTTGTTGACCTACTATTCCGTGACGCACAATCTTTCTCTCATACCAATGCTTGGACTTGTAAGTTGTCTCTACATGATGAGTGAGTTGAGCCTCTCCAACTGGATTGGATTTGGTGTTTGGTTGCTTGTTGGGTTGTTTATCTACCTTGGTTATAGCCGAAAGAACAGTAAGTTGAATGTGGGTGAAGGCTGAGAAGTTCAAAGGGTTCAAAAGGTTCAAGAGTTCTAAGAAGTTCAAAAGGTTCAAGGAATGTTCAATCCCCATAAATTATATTGTTTCCCTGAAACCAAACTTTTACACAGAGCTATGCTGCGAACTGAGCGAAGATGCGGCTCGCGAAGACGCATGTCAAGCAATAGAGCCAAAGCACGCAGCGAAGGTTCGTCAGCGGTGACATCCGCAACGCAGTGAAGCGATGGCAAGCTCCTTGTAAAAGTTTAAAAGGCGTTTTTGGTTACTTTTTAGGCCTAAAAAAAGTGACAGAAAAGAGAATTTTTCACTTCCTGAGAAAAGAACGAGCATGGCTCGTTCAAAATTGAAATATCATCCCAATTAGTTTGGACTTTTTTCCTCATAAAGAACGAGCCTTGCTCATTCTTCTAACTTATTACTTCTGAGTGTTGTTACTTTTTTCCTTGATGCAAAAAGTAACCAAAAAAATCAAGGCTTCTCATTCAATTTGACTCACAGATCTTTTAATGCGCCAACAATCGTGCTTCGAAGTGAGTCATTTTTCACTCTTCTGAATTCGCTAAAATGTCGATGATCTCCTGTGGAGCTTTCTCCAT
>CAISOQ010000097.1 GCA_903887095.1 uncultured Flavobacteriia bacterium | reverse complement strand
GCATCATTTCCAAAAACCAAGATCAAATCAAAAAAACGGTATGGACTGACAATGGCGATGGCGCAAAGATCAATGTAGTTCGAACTCTAACGGACAATGAAGAAGGAAAAGTCATAACCAATAAAATTTTTGATCTCAAGCAAAGTGGTATTGAAACCTACAATGATTTCGCCATTCTCTACCGAACCAACAAACAATCTCGTTCTTTTGAAGAGGCGTTAAGAAAAATAAATATTCCGTATAAAATTTACGGAGGTATTTCGTTCTATCAGCGAAAAGAAATCAAAGATCTTCTCTCCTATTTTCGATTAACAACTAATCCAAGAGATGAAGAAGCATTGAAAAGGGTGATCAACTATCCCAAGCGTGGCATTGGAAAAACCTCCATTGAAAATATAATCATTGCAGCTTCAACCTATGGAGTAAGTATTTGGGAGGTGATTACCAATTTGCAACAGTACCCAGTAGCCCTAAATGCAGGAACGAAAAACAAATTGTACGAATTCACTACGATGATCAGCAGTTTTGGTGCCCAAATCGACAAGTTAAACGCTTATGATCTTGCCCAAACAATTGCTAAATCCTCGGGAATTTTAAGAGAATTATACAACGAGAAGGACAAAGGACCTGAAGAAGTAGAGCGTTATCAGAACATTGAAGAATTATTGGCGGGTATCAAAGAATTTACGATTTCACAGCCAGAAGATGCCGATAAGTCGCTTTCTGAATTCATGATTGATGTTGCGCTTCTCACAGATGCTGATCAAGAGAGCACCGAAGAAAAAAATCATGTAACCCTCATGACCATTCACTCAAGCAAGGGTTTGGAATTTCCGCATGTTTTTCTTGTGGGACTTGAAGAAAATTTATTTCCATCTCAAATGGCTTTGAATTCTCGGACTGAACTTGAAGAAGAGCGACGACTATTTTATGTTGCAATTACGCGAGCAAAAGATTCATGTACACTCTCTTACGCAACATCGCGCTTCAATTGGGGTAGTTTAGTAACATCCGAACCGAGTCGATTTATAGATGAAATTGATCAAAATTACTTGCATTTTGAAACACCCCAACGAGGAGCAGGAAGATCACTTGGAGGATTTTCTGGTGGTTTTGAGCGACCCTTTGGTGGAGGATTAAACAAGCCACTCGGTTCAACAGCTGGAAATTTTAAGTCAATCGATAAAGTTGGACCAGGAAAAAGTGAACAAGGAACATCAGGTGATTTAAAAGTAGGCTACAATGTCATGCATGACCGATTTGGCAAAGGAAAAGTGACAAAAATTGAAGGTGAAGGTCCCGATAAAAAAGCAACCATATTTTTCCCACATCACGGAGCAAAGACCGTTCTATTGAGATTTGCCAACTTAACGATACTGGAAGAATAATTAGAATGGGAAACCAATACCAAAATGGAAGACAGGAGTAAATGGTTTTGGTAAATATTTCTTGTATTTATCCAATCCGAAGGTGTTAATTCCTTCGCTGATATAATTTGGTCGCTCTCTATTAAATACCCAACGCTCTCCGATTGGCATGGAAGGATTCGTAATTGGAATACCTAAATCCAAACGCAATATAAAGAAGTCGAGGTCCATCCTGAATCCCACACCCGCAGACAATGCTATTTCTCGGTACCAATTATTGGAGAATTGACTTCCTAAACGGTTTTTATCCAAATTATAAGTCCACGTATTTCCTGCATCCATAAAAATAGCTCCCTTGAAAAGATCACTCATTGAAAAACGAAATTCTGCAGAAGCACCTAGACGTATATCACTGATTTGTGTTGCCGTTCTATTTGTATCGAGGTAGTATTTATAAGATCCTGGACCTAGAGCGCGTGCCCTCCACCCTCTGTTGTCATTCGATCCTCCTGCAAAAAATGCATAATCATAAGGCAAAGAAGTCTTTGTGTTTCCATAAGGAATCCCTGCACCCGCCTGCAATCGTGCATGAAGACTCTTTTTCTTGTCCAAAGGATACGAGTAAATCATTTCATTGTCTAACCGAGCGAATTGTGAATAAGCCACACCATAAATACTGTGCTGACCATTGCTCAATGTATCCTGTCTGTTTTTGAACATTGAAAGTAAATTTCCAGCGGGGTCGAATGACGAATTAAATAAAAAGTTGGATCTACCTTTGTCGTCTTTGTCTTTGTTATTGTACTCAAATGTTAGACGAAGGTCCTGCCAGATAAATTGATTACTGTAGGCATTTCTAAGAAACAGGTCATTCAGCGCATTTAACTTTTGTTCAAAATCAGGAGAGTTTTGAATATTAACGAATTTAACAACAGACATTCCAGGTAATCCGATTTGGAAAATCTGTGTTTTCATTACATAAAATTTCCATAAATAGTTGAGCTGCAGAATATGCCTTGTAAAATCTGATCTGTCCTGAAAATTATACGCCGCAGACATAATTGTTCTTGGTCTTTGACGCTTAGAAAGGGCTGTAACCTTTGTTGGGAACAAACCAGGAATGTCAAATTTCAAACTTGGACCTATCTCAAACGTATTAAAACTTCTACTCGCCTTTTGAATTTGTTGGCCATCAATTGTTTGATCAAATACAGGTGGCTGAGATTCAAAACCACCTCCTACTGAAAAAACCATTTTTTCGGCACCTCCAAACAAATTTTTATTGGTATAGTTGACAGATGCTGACACCCCTAAGAAACCATTGCTATTCGTTGCTCTCGGTTCAAAACCTAAACTTTGTTTTTGAGAAGGCACTAAATAATAATGAACCTCTACATATTTAGTACCGGGAACCTCCAAAATGACGGGTTTTATCACTTGAAAAAGACCAAGTTGAATAAGTCGTGTATAGGATCGTTCCAAATAATATTCTTTGTAATAATTTTCCTTTTCTAAGTAATTCTGCAACTCAATAACATCAGGATCAATGCTCAATTTGCCATTGTATAAAAATGTGGCCATTCTTTTGATATCCAAATCATCCGAGTGAGCCATTTTTCGCTCCGCATATTGAAATGTGTCAATTGTTCTTAAAAAATACTGTTCATCTAAAAGGGTAAGTCCCATATCCTCCAAAGACTTTTTGAAATTGCCTTTGAAATACGACGTATCAGCAATATGAAAATAGACATTCTTGACAAACGTTATTTTGTGTTTCACCCCAACTAACGAGTCCCGTTTTGTCTCCGATCTCACCATACGATCAGTGAATACAACCCCAAGATTCACCTTCATATCCAAAAATGAAGTGTCAGCAATGTAACTTATATGTGAACTACTAAAGCCATAGAACGTATTGTCTCTCATGTATTTAGCGACATCATTCCTATACTCTCCCAATATATCTTTGTCGAAAGGCTGCCCAACAAGATTCCCATCTTCTGTTTTTCGGACATACTTCTCATATTCAGATTTAACGGATTGATTTGGGCACACTACATAGACCGAATCAATCATGAATCGTGGGCCTGTTTCAATCTTGTATTTGACTTTCACTTTTCGTCTACGCAATTGAATCACTTCAGCATGAACAGAACCTTTGTAAAATCCTTTGTTTTTTAAAAACACGCCCAACTGTTCTAACGACTTATTGTAAAGTAAACTATCGAAAATAACTGGTTTTTCTCCTATTTTGTATTTGAACCATTCTCGCAGGAATAACTTTGGATTCATAGTATCCTTGAGTTGCACAATTTTTTCTGTGTAAAGACTTCTGCCCTTTTTCCGTGCTTTTTCTATTCTTTTTTGATTGACTCTATTTTGCTTTCCTAATTTATGTTGGTTAATTATGCGCAACTTTTGATTTTGTTTCAATCTCTTTTCAGCGACAGCAGTTGAATCGATTCGATTGAAAGCCCAAAGTTTCATTTTAAAACCAAATGTCTTGTAATTTGGTTGCTGACGAATAATGGCATTAGCATCATCATAGGCTAAACCATCACCGATGATACTCACCTTATTCTTTTTAAGCAGAAACTTTCCCTCAGGAACATACTTCGTTTGCTTACATGCCGACAGTAGTGAACAAATAATAAAAAGAATATATGTATGTTTGAGGCGTTGGAACATTGACTTCCTAACAAAAATAATATTTAAGACGCAGTGACGGGTATTTCGGTAAACAAAATTAAGTGGATCAGGTCTCTTCATCAGAAAAAGTACAGAGATGAACTAGGATTGTTTCTTGTGGAAGGCGAAAAACTGGTTCAGGAAGCGCTGCAGTTCACACCACAAACTATTGAATTCATTGCTCACACATCTGATTTTGAAGTTAAGTCCTCTGCCATAGAATCGGTTGTTATTTCTCCGTCTGAATTAGCACGTATCTCGTCTTTAAGATCCCCAAATAAAGTATTGGCTGTTGTTAAAAAGTCGAATGATAAAGCCAACATTGCCTCTTCAGGACTTACACTCGCATTGGATGGTATTCAAGACCCTGGTAATTTTGGGACTATTTTAAGGATTGCAGATTGGTTCGGTATCAATGATTTGGTATGTTCAAAAGACACCGTTGAAATATACAATCCAAAAGTTGTACAGTCAAGCATGGGTGCAATCTTCAGGGTTAATGTTCATTATGAAAATCTCGGCGATTGGTTGAAAAATGAGTCGCGGCCAATTTATGGCGCATTACTCGAGGGGAAAAATACCTATCAAGAATCATTACCGAAAGATGCTATTCTTTTGATGGGCAATGAGGGAAACGGAATTTCTAAAGATTTAATTCCATGCATAACCAACCCTCTCACCATTCCTGCATTTGGTCAAGCTGAATCATTAAATGTGGCGGTAGCAACAGGAATTCTAGTATCCGAGTTTAAACGGAAATAATCCTATTTCTTTTGAAGATAGCTTGTTGAACGAAGGATCGCATTTTGGCGAATATCTTCCCAAAAAAGATTTACATCACCAACATGGTAATTATCCATTGTGAATGCCAAGTAGCGATACGGAAAATGAGGCGTTGAAATCCATACAACACCATTTTTCAGGTGTGTATTGAAACTATGTACATACATTTTTTCATTCGAGAATAGAAACCCTTGATGAAATTGACGTGCCGCAAAGGAAGTAGTATCCCATGTTACTGGATTAATCACAGCCTTGCCCAAGTGCCATTTAGCAGTTCGTTGATCCAACTTTTTCTTATGCGTATTCCAAGTTACAAATCCACCTGTTTGATCTTTTTGGATCATTAAAGGAATTGTTTGAAATTCATTTCTTTCGAAACCGATCCCTGGAATGTATGCTGCAACTAATTGTTTTTGTAACTCTTTGCCATCAAAAAACTCCTTTAACAGCAACGATAAATGGGTTGAACCCTGACTATGTCCAGCTAAAATAATACCGCGACCTTTGTTGAAATGTTCCAAATAATAAATAAAAGCTGCGCGAACATCGTTGTAAGCAACCAATAATGAATCGCGGCCTCCATTCTCTAAATTAGAATACGCTCTGATATGCGCTTGGCGGTAAAATGGAGCATATAATTTCCCTGCATTTGCCCATGCAGAGGCCTGAAACTTTATCGGTGAATTAATAATCTTTTCACGAAATACACTATCATCTATATCAATGTTCCAACGAGGATTTTCTTTGTCCAACAAGAGTGTAGGATAAACATAAAACACATCGACTGAGTCTTGTACAGAACCTTTGATCATTTTTTGAAATGATGCTGGATAATTATCTGACGTAAGCGCCCAATTTGAAGGAATTGAATAATCAATTTTTAATGATTGCTGACTTCTTCCAATCAGAAAAAACAGCACAAACAAGAGTAAAAAGCTATGCTTCATGATTCGATTTTTCAAAGATGGCATCTGCACATTTCATTCCATCAATGGCTGCAGAAATAATACCTCCGGCATATCCTGCCCCCTCTCCACAAGGAAAAATCCCTTCCACTTCCATATGCTCGCACGTATCACTTTTTCGAGGAATTGCAATTGGCGATGAAGTTCTTGATTCTGGTGCATGCAATACTGCATCATTTGTTAAGTACCCTCTCATCTTTTTGCCAAAATCCTGGAATGCTAAACGCAATCTTTTTGCAACAAATTTTGGTAAAACGGTATTCAAATCGACACTTTCAATGCCTGGCTGGTAGGATGATCTTGGGAAATCCACCGATTTTATTCCATTGATAAAATCAACCATACGCTGCGCAGGAACTTTTTGAGTACTTCCCGCAGCTTCCCAACATGTTTGCTCAACAGATTTTTGAAAATCCAGACAGACAAACGGATCATTTTCTTTTCCTGGGAAATCTGTCGGATCAATGCTCACAACAATTCCTGAATTTGAATACGGGTTGTTTCGTTTTGACGGCGACCAGCCATTTGTCACAACTTCACCTGCTGCTGTTGAACAAGGCGCGATTATCCCTCCCGGACACATACAAAATGAATAAACTCCTCTCCCATCTGCCTGTGTGACCAACGAATATGAGGCAGGCGGCAAAAATTCATCATTCAATCGACCATGATATTGGATTGAATCAATCAATTCCTGTGTCTGCTCAATTCTTACGCCCAAAGCAAAAGGCTTGGCTTCAATTCGCACACCGTTTTCATGTAATAAATAAAAAATATCTCTCGCTGAATGTCCCGTAGCAAGGATCAGATGGTCAACATTTTTCCATTCTGAAGAATTTAAACAAATACTCCTTAGTCGTTTGTTTTCAATTTTCAAATCAGTTAATCGCTTTTGAAAGTGGACCTCTCCGCCGCATGCAATGATTTTTTCCCGCATCGAAACAATAATCTGGGGTAATTTATTTGTTCCTATATGTGGGTGTGCATCCACTAAAATATCTTCACTGGCACCAAATTCAACGAACATTTTCAGCGCTTTCTCAATATCCCCTCTTTTTTTTGAGCGTGTATAAAGCTTGCCATCTGAATAAGTGCCTGCCCCTCCTTCACCAAAGCAATAATTCGAATCCGGGTCAACGATTGATTCCTTATTCAACTTCGCTAAATCTCTTCTTCGCTCGCGAACGTCCTTTCCACGCTCATAAACAATTGGCTTAAGTCCATTTTCAATACATCTTAAAGCAGCAAATAAACCAGCAGGTCCAGCACCAATTACAACTACTTCTTTGGCATCATGCACATCTTTTTCGATGAAAGCAATCTCATATATTGGTGATTCGCCATCTAAATAGACTTCGAACG
>CAISOQ010000096.1 GCA_903887095.1 uncultured Flavobacteriia bacterium | reverse complement strand
GGGTTATTTATCCCAATCCAACAAGCGGTAATTTAACAGTAAAAAGTGCTGTGTCAATTGGTGATTTTGAGTTGCTGGATTTAAACGGAAAGGTTGTTTTATCAGGAATTAGCCATAAGAGTGAAATGGAATTAGATATCAGTGCATTGAAAAGGGGTTTTTACATTTTTAAGTCGACTTATTTTAATTCCAAGGTTTTAAAAGATTAATTGTTGAATTCTGTTCATTGAGTTTTGTTTACACAATTTTTCAATGACTATATTTGTCTTCAATCAACACAAGCACATTGATTACAACAAAAGACATTTCAATCGTCGTTCCACTTTTTAACGAAGAAGAATCATTGGCAGAATTGCACCAGTGGATCCAAAAAGTT
The DNA here is from genome assembly GCA_903887095.1 of uncultured Flavobacteriia bacterium. Lineage (GTDB taxonomy): Bacteria > Bacteroidota > Bacteroidia > Flavobacteriales_D > Crocinitomicaceae > M0103. Next base: position 2,214 of record CAISOQ010000096.1, on the reverse strand, counting down.
ATGCTTGCCAATGAGTTTAGCTATGAACTCCTATTTATTGATGATGGCAGTAAAGATGCTTCCTGGCTTGAAATCGAAAGGTTACAAAAGTTGGATCACAATGTTAAGGGCATAAAGTTTCAACGTAATTATGGGAAGTCTGCGGCACTTCATACAGGATTTGATGCAGCAAAAGGAAAAGTTGTAATCACCATGGATGCTGATTTACAAGATTCACCCGATGAGATTCCTGAGTTGTATCGAATGATTGAGGACGAGGATTATGATGTTGTTTCTGGCTGGAAGAAGAAAAGATACGATCCAATCACAAAAACAATTCCAACGAAATTGTATAATTGGGCAGCACGACGTTTGACAGGTATCCATTTGCATGATTTTAATTGTGGACTAAAAGCCTATAAGAATGTTGTCGTGAAAAGCATTGAATTGTATGGCGACATGCACCGATACATTCCACCTATTGCTAAATATGCTGGTTTTACAAATATTGGAGAGAAAGTAGTTCAGCACCAGGCGCGAAAGTATGGTAAAACAAAGTTCGGTTTGAATCGCTTTTTAAACGGACCACTTGATCTGCTTTCTGTAGTTTTTATGGGGAGATTTGGTAAAAAACCAATGCATTTATTTGGAGCATTAGGAACCTTGATGTTCTTTATTGGCTTTCTCTTCTCATTTTACATTGGAATAGACAAATTATTTTTAAATCGTTCTGCAAAATTGATCGCAGATCGAACGGAGTTTTATGTTGCTTTGGCAGCCATGATTATTGGTGTCCAGTTTTTTCTTGCAGGATTTTTAGCTGAATTAATAGGGAGAAATTCATCGACACGAAATGTCTACCTTATTGAAAAAGAAATTGGAGAAGCTTGATTGGCAAATTGATTCCACTTGGACACTTTTCCTTGATAGGGACGGCGTGATCAATGAACGGATTATGGAAGGATATGTTCGATCAATTGAAGAATTCCATTTCCTGCCAAAAGTTCCTGAATCGATTGTTCAACTTTCTACTTTTTTCGGGTTGGTTTTTGTTGTCACGAATCAACAGGGAATCGCAAAAGGATTGATGACAGAAAGTAACCTTCAGGAAATTCACGGTTATTTGTCTAATCACATAGAACAAATGGGAGGGCGAATTGCAAAGTGTTATTATGCTCCAGGTATTGCCGGACCAGAAAATTACCTGCGTAAACCCAAACCTGGTATGGCTTTATTGGCGCAACGTCAGCACAAGATGGTGGAATTCAACAAAGCTGTCATGGTTGGTGATTCAGATTCAGATATTGTATTTGGACAAAACCTTGGCATGAAAACTGTCAGGATTGAAACTGTTGAACCAATTAAAGTACAAGCAGACGTGACTGTTAAAAGTCTTTATGAGTTTGTAAAACTGATAGAAGGATGAAAAACTTACTTTTTTTTCTCTTAATAGCCGTTCAAGGAATTTCGCAAAATGTCATTGATGCGAATGGCAAAAAGCAAGGTCAATGGAGTAAGTTGTATCCAGGCACAAGGGTTTATCAATACAAAGGACAATTCAAGGATGACAAGCCTGTTGGAACGTTTATGTATTATTACCAGTCATCCAAATTAAAAGCAATTGTCAAGCACATTGAAGGTTCGAATCGCTCCGAGGCTCAGTTTTACCATGATAATGGAGTGATTATGAGTAAAGGCATTTACCTCGATCTAAAGAAAGATTCTGTGTGGAGCAATTTTGGTCCATCCGGTAGGTTGAGTAACAAAGAAACTTACAAAGCGGATGTTCTGAATGGCAAAAAAACCATTTTTTTCGTTTCAGAAGATCCAAATGATAAGTCTCAGATTGTTTCTTCCATATCCAATTACAAAGATGGTGTGCTAGAAGGAGAATTTGTGGAATACTTTGATGGCGGATCAATTAAAGAGAAAGGAAACTATTTGAATGGTAAGAAATCTGGTTTTTGGATGAAGTACAGCATTACAGGTTCAATCATGATAGAGGAATGTTTTAAGGAGGGATTGCGCAATGGATGGACAAAATCGTTTGATGAATCAGGAAAGGAAGTTGGTAAACAATATTACCTCCAAGGACGAGTAATCAAAGGCAAAGAACTTGAAGTAAGGTTGAATCAGATTAAGAAACAAGCCTCAGAGAGTAAATCCAATTAGAAGTCTTTTTTTGTACCTTCGTAATATGATACGTGATTTATCAAAAATTGGTTTGTTGTTATT
>CAISOQ010000095.1 GCA_903887095.1 uncultured Flavobacteriia bacterium | reverse complement strand
GTTCAATTTAATGTTTAACTCCTGTGCATCTTGCATCCCTTTAATGCTAATCTCTGACATGAAGATATATTCAGCCACATAATCGTGCTCGGGAAAATCATTGAGATTCAAATTAAATCCTTTCAATGGAGATTCAGCATTTATAATAGGGTGAGTTAATAAAACATATGTTTTGTTTAAACTAAGGAAAGAAGCCTTGAATTTTAACTTTGATTTTTTATCGCTAAAAAAAATAATGGAGCCCGGTTCGTAATTTTCAGCTAAATCTTTAAACCTTTTGAAGTCTGAAAATTCAAAGATTTCATCAATACTCTTGTATAAGAAAACATCTCCCAATACCTTCTTCCAGAGACCACCGGCATTCAGGACAGCTCCCTCATCCGAAATTCTGATAAATAAGCCACTGGAGTGATCCAACACCTTGTTTAATTTTTCGAGGTGCTCTTCTAATAGTACATTTTTTTTATCTGCGAGAATCAATTTAGCCGCTATTTTTGATAGTGATTTAATTGATTCCTTTTGATGGTCATTCAGCTCTCTCGGCTTGTTATCAATAGCACAAAGCGTTCCGATCGCATGGCCATTCTCAGAAAGTATGGGGAACCCACAATAAAATATAACATTTGGATCACCCGTGACCAATGGGTTGTCATGAAAACGTTCGTCTTTTGTGGCATCAGGAATCAAAAATAGTTGATCCGGTTCATTTATGGCATGTGCGCAAAATGCCAAATCTCTTGGTGTTTCAGAGGCATCAAGACCTACTTTAGACTTAAACCATTGTCGATCACTATCAACGATACTTATCAAAGAAATAGGTGTCTCACAAATATTTGACACCATCTCAGTAATAAGGTCCAAGTCAAGATTCGCGGGTGTATCTAAAAGATTTAATTCCAACAAATCACGCATCCGTGACGCTTCATTGTCAGGTATTTTAGGAGATTTCATGGAGTCACATTACCATTTAATTACAAAAACATGGGAACCCTCTTCCTCGCTAAGGTGTGTACAATCTACCACAAGATCAAATCTTTTGCCAAGCCCTGAAACCAAGCCCATAAGCATTGGTATTAATCCAGTACGGTGGGAATTGTAGACAAGCTCTAAGTAATTTTCTTTTTCATTTCGCACCGTAAATGCTGGTGGTTTTAAATCCGGCATTACAGAATTTACTCGTTGGTGCAACATGTTTAGATTTTTCAAAAATTTGGGAAAACTATCCCCGGCCAATTCAAGCATATTGCCATATCCCTGATCTGCCGTATATAAAATCCAATATTCTCCAAATGCAAAAAGAAGATCTTCGACGGGCACATTCAAGACCTCTGAAGCAGAGGTAACAAGATCAAATGTTAATTTATCTGGATAAGGTGACATGGAAAGAAAATCTCCATCAGCGAAATTTGCTTTTGCACAAATAGTTTCCCAACTTTCTTCGCCAAATTTTTCAACGACAAGCTCTTTAACAGCTTTATTTACGAGTCCGTACATAGTTTCATTTATAACGTGATAAAATTAACCATTTTATACAAAACGCCCTTGACAAATACTTTATTGAAAATCTTTCACTTCAACTTTATTTTTTCACTGAATTTTCAGTCAAATATGGTCTCCATTGCATGCGCTTAGTTCAAAATTTAACTTTTGTCTAAATAATATCATTTTGTGCTCCCGTCTTTGTGCTTTATTCAATAAATTTGTGCCTCCATAAATGAGCTCAAAAAACATGGATAAAGTTTCTTATGTTGGTAATGCGGATGTAAACGCCATCGACCACCTTTACAAACAGTATATTCAAGATCCAGAAAGTGTCGATATTGGCTGGAAAAAATTCTTTGAAGGATTTGATTTTGCCAGAACGAACTACGAAGACGGAGGTGAAATACCTGAGAATTTTCAAAAAGAATTCAAAGTCATCAACCTAATCAATGGTTATCGTAACCGTGGACATTTATTCACCAAAACGAATCCTGTTCGCGATCGTAGAAAATATACGCCAACACTTGATATCGAAAATTTTGGGTTGGATGCTGCCGATCTTGATGTTGTGTTTCAAGCTGGAGAAGAAGTAGGACTTGGTGCTACAACACTTCGACAAATAATTGAACATTTACAATTGACATACTGTCAATCAATTGGTATCGAATACGTTTACATGCGTGACCCACAGCGTATCGATTGGTTCAAAAACAAAATTGAAGTAAAAAACAGACCTGTTTTTGACAAAGACCGCAAGATAAACATCTACAAAAAATTGAACCAAGCCTCAAGTTTTGAAGCATTCTTAGGAAAGAAATTTGTTGGTCAAAAACGATTTTCAATTGAAGGCGGCGAAGCTTTAATTCCTGCACTTGACACCCTGGTAAACAAAGGTTCAGATCTAGGAGTGGAATACTTCGTGATGGGAATGGCACACCGAGGCCGATTAAATACATTGACCAATATTTTTGAAAAACGACCAAAAGATATATTTTCTGAATTTGAAGGAAAGGAATTTGACACAATCGATTATTTCGACGGCGATGTGAAATACCACCAGGGATTCACCTCTCAAGTGACCCTTTCTTCAGGTAAAAAGATTGGTGTGACACTTGCGCCGAACCCTTCACACCTTGAAGCAGTAAATACTGTGGTAGAAGGTATTGCACGTGCCAAAGTTGACCATGTGCTGAAGGATGAAAACAAAATTTGTCCTGTTCTGATTCATGGTGATGCCGCAGTTGCTGGTCAAGGAATTGTATACGAAACGATTCAAATGGCACAACTGGACGGTTACCGCGCTGGTGGAACGGTTCATATCGTAGTAAACAATCAAGTAGGATTTACTACAAACTACCTTGATGCTCGTTCCTCAACCTATTGCACTGATGTTGCTAAAACAACACTTTGTCCTGTTTTCCATGTAAATGGTGATGATGTTGAAGCTGTGGTTCAAGCCATTGAAATCGCATTGGAATACCGTCAAGAATTCAATCGTGATATTTTCATTGATTTGTTGTGTTACAGAAAATATGGGCACAACGAAGGTGATGAGCCAAAATTCACGCAACCGAGCCTGTACAATCTTATTGCAAAACATCCAAATCCAAAAGATATTTATCTCGGACAATTGCAAGCCGAAGGGATTTTAAGCAAAGAAGACGCTAAAAAGTTTGAAGACAGCTACAACGAATACCTTGAGTCTGAATTTGAAATCTCTCGTCAAAGTGATAAAGCCTTGGTGTATGATTTCCTAAGCCAAACTTGGGAAGGTTACCGTCATGGAAAACTTGTAGATTTTGAAGCATCTCCAGAAACTGGTGTTGACAAGAAAAAACTTGTTGAACTAGGAACGAAACTTGCGACTTTGCCTGATGGAAAAAAATATTTCAGAAAAATTGCAAAAATTTTTGAAGATCGTTTAAATGCTATCAAGGACAATAGATTAGATTGGGGAACAGCTGAAATGTTGGCTTATGCTTCACTTTTGGAAGAAGGACACCCAGTAAGAATTTCTGGTCAAGACGTTGAGCGTGGAACATTCTCTCACCGTCATGCTGTTGTAAAAACGGAAGACACGGAGGAAGAAATTGAAACCTTGAATTTGCTTTCAGAAAAACAAGCACCTTTTACAGTATACAACTCACTTCTTTCAGAATATGGTGTGTTAGGATTCGAATATGGTTATTCACTTGCAACACCTAATGCACTCACAATTTGGGAAGCACAGTTTGGTGATTTCTTCAACGGAGCACAAATTATGATTGACCAATTCATTTCTGCTGGTGAAGATAAATGGGCAACTCAATCTGGTTTGGTAATGCTCTTGCCACACGGTTATGAAGGACAAGGAGCAGAGCATTCATCTGGACGCATGGAACGTTTCCTTCAGCAATGTGCTGACGCCAACATGCAAATTGTAAATACATCTACTCCTGCCAATCATTTCCATTTGTTGCGAAGACAATTGAAAAGAGAATTCAGAAAACCATTGGTAGTATTCTCTCCAAAAATGCTTCTCCGTTACCCTGCAGCCACTTCAACATTGGACGAGATGGCTAAAGGAAGTTTCCAGGAAGTAATTGATGACGTTACTGCGAATGTATCTTTGGTAGATACCGTTGTCTTTTGTTCTGGTAAGTTCTATTACGAAATGAAAGAGAAAGCGTCAGAATACGGAGTTGAAAACATGGCATTTGTAAGATTGGAGCAACTTTACCCTTTACCTAAAAAACAAATTGACGCCATTTTAGCAAAATACAAAGGCGTTAAAAACATACTCTGGGCGCAAGAAGAACCTTCGAATATGGGTGCCTGGACGCATATTGCAATGTCAATGAGAGAGATTCCTTTTGTAGG
>CAISOQ010000094.1 GCA_903887095.1 uncultured Flavobacteriia bacterium | reverse complement strand
TTAAACATTCCTCCCATTGGATACCACGTGCCCAGAGAAATGTCAGCATAATTCATCAAAGAATAGAGAGCAGGAGTTTCTTCAGGCATTGCGCCTAAAAACAAAACAGGAAATTCTAAGAGAGAAAGTATTTTCTCATCTTTAAAATAACTACGAATGTATTTTGAAAAAGAAGAAAGTAAATGCAGTTTAAAAAGACCTTTCAATATTCGCATATCTGCGAATTCCATGATTTTCAAACTTGGCTTAAAAACGAGGTCTTGCATTCCAACCTCATATTTATATTTTGCCTCATCCAGAAATTGCTTCAACTTAACCGAGCTGCCTTTTTCCAGGGATTCAAAAAGTTCAAAAAATTCTTTTTCGGAGGCAGGAATGTTTGTTGAGGTCTCGTCTTTCCAAAAGACTTTATAAGAGGGATCCAGCCGTTTTAAGTCATAGAAGTCAGACGAAGTATATCCGAATTTGTTGTAAAACTGCTCAAACACATCTGGCATCCAATACCAACTTGGACCCATGTCAAACACAAAACCATCGTGCTTGAATTGACGCGCTCTCCCACCGATAGTAGCGTTTTTCTCCAGAATTGTAACATCGTAACCATCTTTGGCTAGGAATGACGCTGCAGACAAACTGGATATACCAGCTCCGATGATGGTGACTTTTTTGCGCATTAGTTCAGTGAATAGTTGTATTCCGGAAGCAAGTCCATTAATTTTTTTCTCGCTATGAAAATACGACTTTTTACCGTACCAATGGGAATTCCCAAATGATCTGCGATTTCTTTGTATTTATACCCTTTGAAATGCATTTCAAAGGGCTCACGGTATTCTCCATCCAAATTGTTAATGTGCGTGCTAATTTCTTTCACTGAAATAGATTGCAAAGGCGAATTCAGTGAATCCCCTGAACTATTCAATAAATAAAGATCTTGTGAGTGATCGAAAATTGTCCCCGACTTTACCTTTCTGCGGTATTGATTGATGAAAATATTTCGCATGATTGTAAATACCCACGCTTTGAAATTTGTTTGAGGAGCATAATAACTTCTGTAAGTTATTGCTTTTAACATTGTTTCTTGTGTTAGGTCTTTTGCGTCTTCATTGTTTCGCGTAAAACTCATAGCAAATGAATGCAAGTTGTTTTCTATACCTATTAGTGCTTCGTTGAATTCAATTGTTGACATTTTGTTTTGTTTAACAATTACATCAACAAACTTAAACAAAAATGTTTAACAAAAAAACAAAAAGATTAAACAAAATAAATTTTAACATCATTTAAGTTGCCAAAACCAATGAAATAAACCCTTCGCAGTTTATTCGCTAATAACTTTAATGCCGATAAGAGCTTCTTTAGCTAATTGTTTAACTTCTTCTACTAATTCACCAGTAACAGTAACGTGGCCCATCTTACGATAAGGTTTCGTATGTGTTTTGCCGTACAAATGAGGGTGAACACCGGGCAATTTCAAATAATTTTCAAGCCCTTCGTAGACAGCTTTCCCTTCGAAGCCTTTTTCACCTAAAAGATTAATCATTGCACCTGCTTGAATGATTTTGGTAGATCCAAGTGGAAGATTTAAGATAGAGCGAAGGTGTTGTTCAAATTGAGAAGTGACATTGCATTCGATGGTATGATGCCCGCTATTATGAGGTCTTGGTGCAATCTCATTGACAAGCAATTCTCCATCTTTCGTTAAGAACATTTCAACAGCAAGAATTCCAATCATGTCAAGTTTTTCAATAACCGATTTCGCCAGATCTTGCGCATTTTGTTCAACTTGACTGCTTATATCGGCAGGAGAAAAAAGCAGTTCCACTAAATTAGCTTCAGGATTGAATTCACATTCGACTGCAGGAAAAGTAGTCATTTGTCCTGCTTCATTTCTTGCCACAATAACCGAAATCTCTTTTTCAAAATCGATTAATTGCTCCAAAACAGACGGTGCTTGGAATCCTTTTTCAAATTCATTTTTTGATTTAATGACTTGAACACCTTTTCCATCGTATCCGCCCGTTCTCATTTTTTGCACAAATGGCAGGAAGTCTTTGTTCTTGTTTAATTCGTCATTGGATTGAATCAATTTGAATGGAGCCGTTGGAATGTTATGATTTGAATAAAATTCTTTTTGAATGCCCTTGTCTTTAATAATCCTGAGGACATTAGGTTGTGGGAACACTTTTTTCCCCATTTTTTCTAACACTTCAAGCGCTTCAATATTGATATTTTCAATTTCAACTGTTAAAACATCTTTGTCTTCTCCAAACTTCAAAACCGTTTCATAATCATTGAGCGATCCTTCTGTGAAAGAATGGGCAATAAACTTGCAGGGTGCTTGTGGATCGGGATCTAAAACATGGACTTCAACGTTGAAATCAATAGCAGATTGAATAAACATTCTCCCTAATTGTCCGCCTCCGATCATGCCAACGCGAGAACCTCTTCCATATGTAACACTCTTTGTCATACTGCAAAGATAGACTTCAATTGGAAGACGTTGATAAGTTTGCTTCGAAATATTTCATTTCCTTCGGGAGAAAATAGCTAAATTTGCAAACCAATTTTACCTAAGAAAGTGATCCAATTAAACGACCGGTATTTTGAGGTGTTTATCAAGGAAGCGGAACTCCAGGAGGAAGTTAGCTCACTTGCAAACAAAATTAACAGCGACTATCATGGAAAAGACGTGCTGTTTCTTGCTGTGCTCAATGGTTCATTTATGTTTGCATCTGACTTAGTAAAACAGATCAATGGCAATTGCGAAATCTCGTTTGTAAAAGTAAGTTCATATAGTGGAACGATTTCGAGTGGCCGCGTCGACGAATTAATTGGTTTGACAAGTTCTGTTGAAAATCGCCATGTAATTGTTCTTGAAGACATTGTAGATTCAGGGTTGACAATCGATAAGATCGTTTCATTGCTGAAGGCAGACAATCCACTTTCTGTAAAAGTTTGTACCTTGTTGTTTAAACCGGAAGCTTTCAAAGGCAAACAACATCCTGAATATATTGGATTCTCCATACCAAATTCATTTGTTGTTGGTTATGGTTTGGATTACGATGAAAAAGGAAGAAATTTAAAAGAAATTTATCAATTAAAGGAGGTTTGACCTCACTGAGCATTATGTTGAATATTGTACTATTTGGACCTCCAGGAGCGGGGAAAGGAACACAGTCTGAAAGACTGATCGAAAAGTATGGGTTGATCCATTTGTCTACAGGTGATATTTTCAGAGCAAATATCAAAGGAGAAACAGCTTTGGGCACACTCGCAAAGAGTTTTATCGATAAAGGGCAGTTAGTTCCGGATGAGGTAACCATAAATATGCTGCGATCTGAGGTTGTTAAGCATACAGATCCAAAGGGATTTATTTTTGATGGATTTCCACGTACAAATGCCCAGGCGCAGGCTTTGGATGAGTTTTTAAAAGAAATTGGCACATCTATCACTGTTATGCTTGCCCTAGAGGTGGAAGAAAATGAATTGAAAGAGCGTTTGAAAAAACGAGCAGAAGTGAGTGGTCGTGCAGATGATGCAAATCCTGAGGTGATTGCAAACAGAATCAAAGTATATAATTCTGAAACTGCACCAGTTAAAGATTTTTACCAGCATCAAAACAAATTTGTAGCAATCAATGGAATCGGATCGATTGACGAGATTACCAATCGTTTGTTTGAAGCAATTGATTTGATTTAAAAGTATAAAATGAGATGAAAATGCCGGGCGGATTGTCCGGCGTTTTCTATTTATTGCACTTAATATCCTACCTTTGCTGTCGCATGGCATCAGATAATTTCGTTGATTACGTAAAAATTCATTGTTCTTCTGGTAATGGTGGAGGAGGTTCTACACATTTTAGAAGAGAAAAGTATATTCCTAAAGGCGGTCCAGATGGTGGCGACGGTGGGCGTGGTGGACACATAATTGTGAGAGGTAATTCGCAATTGTGGACCTTGTTGCATTTGAAATTTAAAAAACACATCAAAGCTGGACATGGAGCGCATGGTGCCGGAAATTTAAAGACAGGAAGTCAAGGAAGTGACGAGTACATTGAAGTGCCTTTGGGAACTCTTGCGAGGGATGAAGAAACAGGGGAGGTACTATTCGAAATAACTGAGAATGGCGAGGAACAAATCATCCAACCAGGTGGTAGAGGTGGTCTGGGAAACAATCATTTTAAGTCACCAACGAATCAAACTCCACGTCATGCGCAACCGGGTGAAGAAGGAAGAGAAGGTTGGAAAATTCTCGAACTTAAAGTCCTTGCAGATGTGGGATTGGTTGGATTTCCCAATGCAGGTAAAAGTACATTGTTGTCTGTTCTTTCCGCTGCGAAACCAGAAATTGGAAATTATCCATTTACAACACTTCGTCCAAATCTAGGTATTGTAGCGTACCGCGATCATCGTTCTTTCATAATGGCGGATATTCCTGGAATTATAGAAGGAGCTCATTTAGGGAAAGGTTTAGGACTTAGATTTTTAAGACACATTGAACGAAATTCACTATTGTTATTCATGGTACCGGCAGATAGTGAAGATATTCATAAGGAATACAAGGTGTTGCTTAATGAATTGAAGCAATACAATCCTGAATTACTTCATAAAGAGCGTATTTTAGCCATTACAAAAAGCGATATGCTCGATGCAGAATTGATGAAAGAAATGGAAAAAGATCTGCCAAAGATTCCTCACATTTTTATTTCATCTGTAGCGGAGCAAGGCCTTGATCGGCTTAAAGATATGATTTGGCAAAAATTGAATCATGATTGAATGGTTGGAGTCGATCGATCGTGAGATCGTTTTGGCGGTCAACGGAATGCATTCACCATTTTTGGACCAATTGATGTGGTTGATTTCTGGCCGACTCACTTGGATTCCACTTTATCTTTATTTGTTTTTCATTGTATTGAAAAAGATAGGGTCAAAAAAGGCCGTAGTCTTTTTAGTCTTTGTTCTTCTTTCTGTCGCATTTTCTGATTTAATTTCGGTTCATCTTTTTAAGAATGTATTTCTGCGCTATCGTCCTTCGCATAATTTGCTAATTATGGACCAATTGCATTTTTATCAAGAAGCGCCTGGAAAGTTCTACAGGGGAGGCGAATATGGATTTATTTCTTCTCATGCAGCGAATTTCTTTGCAATAATAACATGTGTTTCATTGCTATTTGGTGAGAAAAAAAAGAAATTGAAATTTATACTAATTGCAATTGGGCTGATCATTTGTTTGAGTCGAATTTATTTGGGAGCACATTATTTTTCAGATGTTTTGGTGGGTGCTCTTGTTGGAAGTCTTGTTGCATTTCTTTTGTTTCAAGCAGGATTTAAGAAAATCATCACTTTTAACGCTCAAGAATGAAATGGTTTTTGATTTTTCTAGGAGGTGGATTAGGTAGCTTGTGCCGTTACACAGTTGGCGTTGTTAGTATGCGACTTTGGAATACTTCTTTTCCAATAGGGACATTGATTACGAATATCACTGCGTGTTTAATATTAGGTGTATTCATTTATAGCATCTTGCCGAAATACCAGGAGTATAGTTGGCTGTATCCGCTTGTAATTGTTGGGTTTTGTGGGGGATTTAGTACGTTCAGCACCTTCGGAAATGAAACATTGTCGTTATTTAATTCAGGGAATTACTTTTTTGCTTTTGCCAATATAATAATCTCCTTGTTTTTTGGTTTAGGTGTGCTATTTTTCGCACAAAAGGTGCTTGGAACTTAAGCAACAGGAATTTGATCGTGAATCTTTTCTAGTAAATCAGTCCGTTTTTGAAGGATTTTAGTCAAATCCATTTTTGAAAGAATTCCCTTTTCTTTATAACGAATGTAGTTTCTAAACCACATGTATGCAGCTAATCCAAAAAGTCCAATAAGTAAATAATAGATGAATCCTAGCCAGTAACTGGGGTAAACAAAGGCATGGAATAGAAAAATAAAAGGTATGTTGATTAATCCAATTGAAATCATTCCAAGTAGTAGTTTGACTGAACCCCAGAAAACCCTTCGCTTAAATGATTTCTCTACGAATCCTTTTACCAGAAAGTAGGGTGGCCCGCAATGAATTAAGCCCAAAAGTGCAAAAGGAAACAATATAATTAACAAACTCAACTCTTTGATTCTATTTAATTTCCTTTTGGTACTTAATTCATAGACATGATTTTCGTTTATTCGCATTCTTTTCTGAAGAGAAAAGTACCCCTCAATTTCCTTTTGCAAGGGTTCTAGCAGTTCCAATTGTTGATTGTTCAACTCATTTAGCCACAAGGCCAATTTTTTCGAATAGTGCCAGCGGTTTATCAACGGAATAGAAAGATTGCTGTTTATTGCATTCATTCCTTTGCGTGTCAAGCGCATGATGTTTTCGTGAAAGCTACTAAGTTCTTTTTTCTCTATATGTGTGATTTGTTCTTTCATCAAATCTTCAATCATTTTTGTCAAATCATTGATGGTCTTGATGGGATTCGTTTCGTATGCTTCGCGGTAATCATTCAAGCAAATTTTATCGGAAGTTGAAACCAGCACATCACTGCGCATCTGATTTGGATCCGAATAATTACAACCAACTGCAGCAATGTATACCTTCTTTTTCCAGTTGAATTTTTCCAATGCATAAAATCCAATTCGAACAGCCCCTTTTTTTATAGGTTTTAGTCGGCGAATAAACGTGTCGTCTGTGAATCCTTCTCCAAAAATGAGTAGGTTTCGACCATATTTCAGCACATTAGTGCATTTGTCAAACGTTTTTTTGTTTTCATCTTTTGTGTCTACACCGTCATGTTGACGGTAAATAGGTAACATATGGGCAGCCCATAAGATGGGTTGTGTCACTTTATTAAAAACATCGGATCTTGTTAGAAAGAAAACTATTGGCAGACGTAACGTTGCAACGACCAATGGATCCATAAAAGAAGCAGCATGATTACTGACATAAATTGTTCTTCCAAAGGGATTTTTAGGTGAATTAACGGTCTTTATCCGAGGATAAAAAATACGAAGGGAATAGCGTAATGCAAAAAATAAAATAAGGTAAAATAACCGCATTCTTTGAAATTATTGCTTATTCTCTTGGGCTTTCTCCTCCTTTTTTTTGCCGTCTTTCAGCTCATCTTCCATGTTTCGGTTTTTACCTAAATAGAAGCCCAACTGAATTTCATGTGTACCATTGCTAGCAACTCTCAACTTGCCAGTACTTTGTTCATAAGCATAACAGATATACAAATTCTTCAGAAGGTTACTGCCAACTTGGAAAATCAAACTATTACCGCTTCGGTATTGAATGCTAGCCCAACTTCTGTTTTTCGTAATTATTCGCGCTCCGAAATCCAAAGATAATGGGCTGTTAGAAACTGATTTCACAATTAGAGATGGCTCTAAATTCAATGTTTTTGTCAATGCGAATTTATATTTCATCATCGTGAAATAATGACGATTGAAATTACTTCCTGTCATTATACTATTTAAAACAACAGAATTCTTTAAAATCTGAGAACTACTGAATCCAAAATAGAATTTTTCGCCATATACCACGAATCCAGCTTGAGCATCGCCTAAATTTTGCTGAGATGAATTTCCTAAAAACTGATTGTAAGTATTGTCATCTGTTTGATACAAATTCACCTTGTTTTGATCCAAGCTAAAATTGCTCATTCCTAAACCAATTCCCACTCCAAAATTTAATTTTTTGGATAAAGGCAAGTGGTAAGCATAACTTCCTTGAAAAGAAGTTTTTGAAAAAGGGCCGATATTATCATTCCAAATCTTTCCGCCTACAACGTGTTTTTTCTTGGCTATTGTAACTTTTGGACCTTCGAATAATTTTTCATCCTTTACATTGAACTCGCTAAGAACATTTTTCTCGCCTTTCTTGAAAGCAAATTGACTATTTCCTGAAGCTAAAAATGTACGCGGACCACCATCATATCCCAACCATTGACTCCTACTCGTTATTTCAAATTGCATCACATCCGTCATCCCACCTGCAGCTGGATTTAACAAATAAGGATTGAACGCTGAGTTTGCAAACTGATAGTCTTGTTGAGCGTTAATGTTTATCACAGTTGATACTACCGTGAATACAAGTGCTGATTTTAAGATCATATTTTTCATGTTTCCGGAATTATCTGATTATACTGATTGGACCGTTGTAGACTGTCGCTTTATCATCGTTGAGCTCAATCTTATAAAAATAGGTTCCCATCGGCAGTTCTTCACCTTTGAAGGTACCATTCCATGGATCTTCATATCCTACAGATTCATAGACGACTGAACCCCATCGATTAAATACAGTAACACGGCATTCTGGGTACAGTTGATCAAGATAATCTATGACAAAAATATCATTCTTACCATCGAGGTTTGGTGTTATAACTGTTGGGAAGTCAGGGGTGAAACCATCACACAAAGACGACACAATAATGATTGTATCTGTTGTTGGCAAACAATTGTCCGTATTCATTTGGTATACAACCATATTAAGACCTAATCCAATATCATCAATTAAGGTGTTATTCGAAAATGGATCGCTTAAATTACCAGATCCTGAAACAAATATCCACAAGACAGATTGCTCGGTGATAGGCGAAGTAGCAGTTAGTTGCACACTTCCGTTTTCAATACAAACAGCAGTATCCGGCTGGTCAATTTGGGCAACTGGTGCCACAAACACATCCATGGTATCCGAAGTAGACGGACATGAGCCATTCGTTATAGTCCAAACAAATTGATTCCATCCATTGGTTAAATTCGCAGCAGCAGAAGTAGCAAGGTTGGTATTCGTAATTGTTGCACCTTGATCGGTGGTCCATGTGCCTGTTCCGTACAGCGGAACATTCGCAGAAAGGTTAAAGTAATTTACATTGCACAAATAGACAGTGTCAAGTGTGCTAGCCGCTAATGGAGCTTCATATACGTAAATCGCAACAGTGTCGCTGTAGCTACCACAAGATGCGGAAGAGATTGTCCATAACAGTTCGTTTGTGCCGTAATTTAAGTTGTTTACACCCGTAAGGTTCGCTGATGGATTGTTAAATGTGCCCTGTCCCGAAAGCAAGGTCCATTGACCAGTTCCACTGGTTACAGGCAAAGCTTCTACCACTGCGCTAGTTACTTGACACAAGGAGACAGAATCGACAAGTATATCTGCCACGGAAGGGAAATCAAGCACTTGTACGTTGAAAGAACAACTTGCCGTATTTGAAGAAGAATCCTCTACAATGTAGCTCAACGTGGTGGTTCCAATCGGGAATTCATCACCTGAAATTAATCCTGATGCATCCGTTTGAGTAATAAAAGCAAAACAATTATCACTGAACAATGGATCTGTGAAGTTAACTACAGGATCACAACCAGTTATATCATTTGGACACGTGATTGTCGGTGGTACATTTTCATTGATGTCCAAAATAAAAGAACATTGTCCAATGTTTCCGCCAATATCAATAACATCCAATTGAATAACGTGTGAACCAGTTTGCAAGGTCGTTCCAACTGCAGGAGTTTGAACGATAGTGTAATTTGAGCAGTTGTCAACTACCAATGCCGTAGTGGTATAATTCCCTAAAGTATGCGCACAATTAGCTCCATTATTCACTGGTGCAGGGTTTGGACAGTTGATTACAGGTACCTCAGTATCTATTGGATTTATCAAAGAGGAGCAACTTGCTGAATTCCCACTTTGGTCATAGACAGTTACTAGTACAGAGGTTATTCCTGAAACAGGTGTACCTATTGCAGGATTCTGATAAACACTCAGACCAACAAGGCAGTTATCGTTGTAGGTAACTTGACTTGATAAATCAGGGATTAAGTAATCGCAACCGCTTGTTGTCGTTGCGTTAATACTTGAAGGGCAATTGATAGTAGGTGAAATGTTGTCAATAATCAATGCGAAAAAACTACATGATGCGCTATTTCCAGCTTGGTCGACTGCATTAATAGTAATTTGCGTGTTAGAATTGATTAATGTTCCGGCTGGGGGATTTTGAGTAATCGTTAATTGGGCTAAACTATTACAATTATCCACAATTGAACCCATCATTGTATAGTCTGTTAGAGCAGCCTGACAATTAACGTCGATTGGCAAACTAATATTTGATGAGCAATTGACTTGCGGAACGGTTTGATCTTCAACAGTTAAATTGTAAGTACAAGTACTTGAGTTCCCAGCAAGATCTTCAATTGTTAATTCAATAACATGGGGTCCAGGTGTTAGGCTTGTCCCTGCAACTGGCAATTGAGAGTAAATCAATGATCCCTGAGGTGTGCAATTGTCGGCGTATACAGCCCCACCTGAAACGTTTCCAAGTTGATATGAACATCCGGCATCTAAAGCCACTGTATTATCAGAAGGGCATGTAATTGCAGGGTTCGTTGTATCGATAACATTGACATTGAATGAGCATGAACCTTGATTTCCAGATTCATCTGTGCCAATTATTGTAATAACAGCTGTACCGTTCAAAGTAGTCCCGGCAAGTGGTGATTGACTGTATGTAACTGGATTAGAATAAAAACAGTTTTCAACACTGGAGACGGCTAATGAATAATCAGGTATGGTAGCAAAACAATTTGCATTTAATGGTAATGTTTGATCTGTCGGGCAACTTAAAACAGGATCTATATCGTCCACCACTGTTTGTGTAAAAATGCAAGATCTAGAATTTCCAGAAGGATCAGTTGCCGTAATTGTAACCAAGGTGTTCGAAGAAATCATTGTTCCTCCAATTGGTGTTTGCGAAAAGTTCATCGATGCGGATGAAGACGTGCAGTTGTCTGTCCAACCAACTGAAGTTGAATAATCTGTTAAAGACACATCGCATGATCCACTAAGAGACAATTGAGTGGGAACAGGACAGACAATATTTGGTTTGATCGTGTCAACAAAAATGGCTTGAAATTGACAAGTTTGTGGAGTCGCTGGAATTCCGCCATTTACGGTAAGTGTGATGTTTAGAGAACTGCTGACAGTAGTCCCTGCTGCAGGAGATTGGGTAAGAATAAGGCTTGAGCTCGCCACACAATTATCGAATGCAACAGCTGCATTAGTGTAATCTGGCAAAATAAATTCACAAGCAGCATCTGCATAAATAGTTGTGTTACTTGGACATGTAATTGTTGGTACAAGTGTGTCAACAGATGTAGCATTCAATGAACATTGAATACTATTTCCCGAATCGTCTGTTGCTGTTATTGTAACAGGAGTAATAATTCCTTGCCCAGAAATAATTGTTCCTGCCGGTGGAGATTGAGAGAATAATACTGAAGAGCAATTGTCAGTACCAACTGCTAACACAGCATAATCTCCAATTACTGCATTGCAACTGTTGTCAACATAAATATTTGTATCTCCTGGACACGTGCTTATTTGAGGATTGGTGTCATCAATAATGTTTAACGTAAATGAGCAGCTTTCAAAATTTCCTGATTCATCTGTTGCTGTTAACGTAATGCTTACACTTCCTCCCGGAGCAACACCTATGTTTGTTCCGAATGGTATATTCTGATTTACAAGAATATTGACTGAATCCGTACAATTATCAGACAATGCAACCAATGATTTAGCAAAATCATCCGCAATGGCTGAGCAAGTTCCATCTACTGGCAAATTCACAGAAAAAGGGCAAGTCATTAATGGCTTTTGGGTATCTGTTCCTGAAATCACTACATTGTCTATTGCAGTTGGCTGACCGGCAACAGTAGCATCATTATAGGTAAACCTAAAACCAATAAAGAAAGACGAAAAATCAAGTGCACTTGGAAGTGAAGCTGTTACTGTTGACCAAGACGCATTAATGGTTAATGCTGATCCTAAGACATTCCAAATTACCCCATCGGTGCTGTAAACTAATTCAGTATAATCTTCAGCCGCCACACCTCCTGTAGTATAATCGTATTGAATTGAAAGAGATGAAGCACACGTCGCATCAACAGGAGTATATGCCAGCGTAAACAATGTCCCTGATGGTGCATCGTCATAAGAATAGGAGGAGGTGCAGCCAGATCCTGCGCTCAAGTTGGTGACATAAAGTGAATTGGTTCCAGAAAATGCGATTCCATTTCCAGCACAATCACTGTTAACCCATTTGTTTGGGGATTGAGTTCCTAAAATGCTCCAATCAGTAAATGGTGTCTCAAAATTCCCGCTGTAAATAGTAGCTGTTTGACTCAAGCCTAAGAAGCTCGTAAACAACAGAGTGGTTAAAATGATCTTTTGCAACATAGTTTAAAAGTGTATGGTTGATACAATACGGCTGCAAATATAGGAGAAAGTAAATTAAAATTAAATTCCGATTATTAAACCTTTTTAACAATCATAAATTTTAGATTGTCAATGTGTTAAATGAGTCAACATGGCTTTTCATACTTAATTCAAGAAATCAACATTCTTCTGCCTAATAACTTTAACTTTTCAATCTGTTTTGGTCTTTGAAAAGATTTAATTTTAGCTGCAAAATTCAAGTATGAGAACAATTGGTGTTTTCTGTGGGGGATTCTCATCTGAATGGGAAATATCCTTAAAAAGTGCAGAAACGATTTGTGTAAATTTCCCGAAGGAGTATCAAGTTTTTAGAATTGTGGTGTCACAAGAACGTTGGTATGTTTTACATGAACTTCAGGAATATGATTTTGATATTAATACAATGAGTTTTAATCTCAAAGGGCAACAAAGGTCAATTGATACCGCAATTGTATACGTGCATGGTGATCCGGGAGAAAATGGTAAAATTCAGGCTTTGCTTGATATGAAGGGAATTCCATACTTAAATTCAGGACCCCTTGCCTCTGCGTTGTCATTTGATAAATGGTATTGCAACCAATTTTTAAAAGGCTTTGGAATAAAAGTGGCCAATTCTGTTTTTCTATCCAAGGATGATCAACTAGATGCAAAAGATTTAGTTATCAAGTTAGGATTGCCAATCTTTGTAAAGCCATCTGATTCGGGTTCAAGCTACGGAATTTCAAAGGTGAAGACAACCGAGGAGGTTTTACCTGCATTTCAAAAGGCTTTTGGTGAAGGAGATACTGTTGTCGCAGAGTCATTCCTTGACGGAGTTGAGGTGACGTGCGGGGTTTTCAGACGAAAAGACGGTGTATATGCTCTGCCACTTACGGAAATAGCTTCTGAAAATGAGTTTTTTGATTATGACGCGAAATACCTTGGTAAATCAAGTGAAATTACACCCGCCAGGGTTGATGATGTTGTGAGGAATGAGGTACAACGTCAGGCTAAATATATTTATCAATTGCTGCGATTAAGATCTATTGCCAGGATTGATTTCATGATTGTGAATGGTGTGCCGCATGTGATTGAAGTGAATACCACTCCAGGGTTTTCTCCTGCGAGTATTGTTCCTCAAATGCTTGCTTGTGATGGTATAACGATTCAAGATTTTTGGAAAGAAATTCTTGAGGTGGAGCTAAAAATTCGCTAATTGATTCAAGATCGATTCAATTTTTGTTGTGGCATTGCTGCTGGATCCTGAAAAGTTCGTTAGAATAATTGCGAATGCAATTTTCTTTCCGGACGCGGACTGAACGTATCCAGAATACGATTTTATTTTAGACATGGTTCCGCTTTTAGCACTTACACGTCCTTGACCCGCTTGATTTCTACAGAGTGAATTCAAAGTGCCGGATTTTCCTGCGACTGGCAGTGTGGAATTGAATGCATCTTTGAATTTAGAGGTATTCATGTATTTCAGTAATTCACAAAAATGACTTGCGCTAATACCGTTAGAACGAGATAATCCTGATCCATCTTTTAAGATCAATCCTCTTGTATTAATTCTAGTTGACCAATATTTTTCAATTTCTTTTATGCCTGAATCTGTTGAACCGTTCCCCGTCTTTTCATAGCCAATCAAGCACACAAGTCCTTCGGCAAAAAGATTGATGCTTTTCATCCACCATTGATTCACACT
>CAISOQ010000093.1 GCA_903887095.1 uncultured Flavobacteriia bacterium | reverse complement strand
GTCAGGGACATTATGTCGTAGAGGATGAATCAGGTTTTGAAAGGCCTTTCAAAGCCAATGAACTTGTGAAAATTCATGGGTCTGAATACCATTTGCCTGATGACAATGTGGCACAAATAAATGAAGACGATACGATATCAAGTTCGCAACATATTGTTAGAAAGGAAAGTTTAACAGGTGTTAGAAAACCAATCGATGTTTGGGAAATAGATCTTCATATAGAATCACTTTTGGATTCTCATTTAGGAATGAGTAATTCGGAAATCCTTGCGGTTCAACTAAAAGAATTGCGAAGTTTTTACAAAAGAGCAACCGGTAAGCACATTCGGAAAATAATTTTAATTCATGGCGTCGGTGAAGGAATACTGAAAGAGGAAGTCAGGTTGTTTTTATCAAAAAAAGATGGTGTAACCTTTTACGATGCTGATTTTAGAGAATACGGAAAAGGGGCAACAGCAGCCGAGATACGTTATAATTTATAGTTTAACAGATGGAGATTCTGTAACTTAAATGTTCTTTCCAAATGAGTGCACATCATTGTGGTTTTCTTCAATCTTATCTTTGATTTTTTTAATGGACTGAGTAAGTATAAACATGTCCGGCGTAACATTCTTACCTAACCATTTCCATGAATCTTCTTCGTTTTCAATAGCCAAAGCCATGTGGTATAATGTTTCGAAATCATTATTTTGCAACCATATTTGTGCTTTCTCATTACCTTCGGCAGCATTAATAAACGCCATAAGTTGAGGGTAACCATTGTTTAATAACCAGTTTCGAGCCTCTTCTTTTAGATAAATCGCATAAGTTGCCATTGTGAGCTCAGGATATCCATTTTCTTTTAACCAAAGCAATAAATCATTGTTTCCTTCAATGGCCTTTGCCCAGGCCAAAATAATCTTTGCAGGGTAATCGATTGGCTTCATTTCAACTCTTTGAATGGCCTTGAATTTATTCTCTGAAGTTGCCAGGTAGGGCGAAACACCTTTTTTTGATTTTTTAAACCAGTTTTTCATTCGTCAATAAATTTCGGTTTAAAAAAACCACAACGCAACACCAATTGCTGAAACAACGCAAATGAGATCAACTAATAACATTGTGCCCAGCGTATAACGTGTATTTCTGACATTAATAGCGCCAAAGTAAACTGCAATTACATAGAATGTTGTCTCTGCACTGCATTGGAAGATGCAGCTCAAACGACCTGTCAACGAATCCGGACCGTATGTTTGCATGGCGTCAATCATGAATCCACGAGAACCGCCGGAACTGAATGGGCGCAGCATTGCAACAGGAAGTGAATCTGTAACATCTTTTGAAACGCCCATAAAAAAGAATCCTTGAGAGATCCAATTGCTGATGACTTCAAATAACCCACTGTTTCGGAAGACGGAAATCGCGACCAACATCCCTAAAACGTATGGAAAGATTGTGACACCAGTATTCATTCCGCTTTTAGCACCGGTAACAAAAGAATCAAATACGGTTGTTTCCTTGTCTTTGAATTTTCTTTCATTGAGAAATGAAAAGATCAATGTAAATCCAATGATTGAGATCAGAAGTAGTCCTGAAAAATTACCTGTGAAATAGTTTTTTCCAATCAGATCGAGCGAATTTATATAGAACAATAGTCCTATTATTGCTGCTAAAACAGAGGTAATCGCTAAAAGTAATGTCGCACTTTTAAAGTTGATACGTTGCTTTATTCCTACAATTAGAAATGCCGCAATTGTTCCGATAAATGAGGTTATGATGCATGGTAGCATCACGTCAGCTGGATTTGCCGCGTCTTGAGCAGCCCTGTAACCAATGATTGATGTTGGAATCAGTGTTAATCCAGCAGCATGCAGACACATGAACATTATTTGCGCGTCACTGGCCTTTTCTTTATCTGGATTTATTTCCTGTAAACTTTGCATAGCCTTGAGGCCGAAAGGTGTCGCTGCAGAATCCAATCCTAGAAAATTTGCCGAAAAGTTGAGTGTCATATAGGAAATGGATTCATGTCCTTTTGGTACACTTGGGAATACTTTCACGAAAAGAGGGCTGAGTCTGCGTGCCAATTTCTCCGTCGCTCCTGAGTCAATTAAGAGCTGCATGATTCCGCAGAAAAATGCGAGATAGGCAAGGAGTGGCAAAATGATATCAAAGAGACTGTTTTTGCACGTTTGTAAAAGTCCATCTGATTTTTGCACTCCACTAAATACTTGTACGCTTTTAGCTTTGAAAATGTAGGTTGTATCTGGATCGGTCTCGTTTTTATTCACCGTAAAAATGCCTTCAGGAGCTGTTTTTAAAGTATCCCTCGTTGCTTTAGGTAATTGATAAAGGTATTTTTCACCAATAAGGATAGGGTCGTCTTTTTTACCATTTAAAACAAAATCTACTGTGTAATGCTCGTTCAGAAAAAGTCCCGCGACGATAAACAACAGAGAGCTTATGAAAATAATCAGCCAAAATCTACTTAATACCATACTACGAATATCATGGAATATCGGGAAGATTAAAAGAACAGAGTGAAGTTTCTTTCAACAATTCATGTTGCATATCCACTTTTAGCGTTGGAAAGAACAAAATTGGATGTTCACAAATATGATTGCAGGGGGTCAGACAATCAATTGGCCTGCTCCTTCACGAATGATTTCTGGTGCGCCACTTGTGCAATCAACGACTGTGGAAGCTTCGAGTCGACCATATCCACCATCAATAATGAAATCAACTTCTTCATCGTATTTTTCATAAATGGTGTAAGGGTCAGCAAAATAATCCATGATTTGGTCGTCTTCGTTATGTAAAGATGTTGTAGCAATTGGATTTCCCAAATGGCGAACTACTTCAAGAATAATTTCATTGTCTGGAATGCGAATTCCAATTTCCTTTTTGTTTGAATCAAATAGTTTCGGAATTTCGTTCGCTGCAGTTAGAATGAATGTAAACGGTCCAGGTAAATGTTGTTTCAATAATTTAAATATCGGGCGATCTATTTGTTTGACATACTCGGAAAGGTTGCTTATGTCAGAGCAAATGATGGAAAAATTGGCTTTGTTTAATTTTACATTTTTCAATCGCGCCAATTCATTTAGACCTTTCTTATTGTAAAGATCACACCCCATTGCATAAACAGTATCAGTTGGGAAGATGATGATTCCTCCTTTTTTTAAACTTTCTACAGCTTGTTGAATAAGTCTTGAATCAATATTGTTAGGGTTGATCTCTACGAGCATAGTTTCTTTTTCAGAATAAATTTAACGTTTCCAAAATTGAAGTAGCCCTGAATTTTCATCCTGTAATACTAATTTTTCAGCCGACAATTCTTTGATTACAAATGATTCCTCAACTAAAGAATCATTTTCATAATGTTTCATTTCTAAATGACCATCTTCCATGGCATATTGACCCTTGTACCTTTCTTGTATTTCACCAACCCCAGACTCCGTCATTTCTTCATCGTTAATTTTATCAAAATAAATGAAATAACCATTGTCTTTTAGATTTAAACTAACGGCAGTCGGTTTTTCCTCAAGGTTAATTTCCTTGGTTCCTTTTTGTTCTTTAAAAAGGGTCCACGTGCCCGATATACTTGTCTCACCAAGGGATTCATTATTATTTGCTTTGCAGCCATATAGACCGATAAGTAAGAGGATGAAATAGAACTTTTGCATAATTTATATTTTTTTCAATTAATATACTTTAATGAATTGAATCCTTGAAGATTTTGCATGAGATAGCTCTGTGGTCGCTGAAAGATTTTTCTTGAATCTTAAAATCTGCTGAATGAAGCTCTTCTGAATGAAAAATATAGTCGATTCTGCCAGCTGGAACCTTTCCAACGTATGTTGATCCAATACCAAAAGCACATTGTCGATAGCTATCTTTGAGGAACTTATCAAATTGATTGTAGGAATAAGACATAGGTGTGTCGTTAAAATCACC
>CAISOQ010000092.1 GCA_903887095.1 uncultured Flavobacteriia bacterium | reverse complement strand
CGATCTCCCTTTTGACTGTAGACTTTCAATTTCAGGAATAACTTCACAATATTGTTTTCCTGAATACATAGCAGTCGCAAAGCGATAACGCGCATCATTACTATTGTTTAATTCTAAATATTTCTTCCAGTTTTCAATTGCTTTTGTATTTTGCTTAAACATCATGTTCAACTCTGCATTTTCACGATAAGCAGGTGCATATGTTGCATCTACCGCCTTTGCTTCTTGGTAATACTTATTCGCTTCTTCGAAGTTTTGAGCACGTTGGTACAATTTTGCAATGCGTACAATTCCTCTCGGAGATTTCGGGTTGATCTCCAAAACCTTTTTATAACTTATAATTGCAGGACTTCCATTGGCTGGAGTTTTTTCCAAAAGTGCATCACCCATCAAAAGATGACCATCTTCATTTTTTGGATCAAGCTTAGTTGCCGTTTCAAGAAGAAGAATTGCCTCATCAAGGTTTTTGTTTTCTGATTCTATGTATGTTTCTGCAATGGCGCGCATTACTTCAGCATTTTTCTTTTTTGTCAATGTCAAGGCCTTCGTGAACTCAACTTGCGCTGCTTCTTTTTTTCCTTGCAACCACAACACTTTTCCTTTTGCTACTGACGATAATGGAGCTAATGCATCTTTTTCTACACCCGTATTCCAAACAACGATCGCGGAATCTAGCTCACCCCACTCTAGGTAGTTTTCTCCGAAATAAAAATAATTGCATCCAGTTGGCTCCTTGGAAACTAATGTTTTAAATTCCGCTGAAGCTTCAGAAAAACGTTCATTATCCGTTTTGTAAATTGCGTCTTTCAACGTCTGTGCGTAAGTTGCTGAACTAAAAAGCAATGCAAGAGCAACTATCTTTTTGGTTTTCATATTTGTTTTTTTTCTTTGGTTATTCTGGGCATAGCAATTGCCTTGCCAAAATTACTATTACTATTTAAAAAAAATAAAATATTCTGCTTTTATTCCAGATGAAATGTAATTGGCAAATAAAACAATGATTTTACAGGTTCTCCGGCAACCATCGCTGGCTTCCATTTGGGCATAGCACGAACGATTCGCAGAGCTTCCTGCTCACATTCTGGACAACCACCAATTCCTCTTGCTATTTCTGGATTTACTATGTTGCCTGATTTATCAATTACGAACCTAATAAATACCTTTCCCTCGATCTCATTTTCAATTGCGGAAGTAGGATATCGCATATTCTTTGCTATGTAAGCAAACATTTCCTTTGAACCACCGGGATATTCTGCTGACTCATCAACTATTGTGAAGACTTGATCTTCTTGTTGCGTCTCTGTTTGATTAGATTCAACCCAAGCATCATCTTGGCTGAAAAAATTTAGAATTATAAAACAAGAAAAAACGAATGATACTGCTATTTTCATGGTTGCGAAATTATTGTTCTGTTGAAATCTGAATCAATCTAACGGGTGCATTTGCTGGAACCAACGCAGATTTTTGAATAATAGTCTGTCCCTTCTCTCCGATCATAAATAAAACGAAGCCTGTGTGTATGCCCGATTTCTTGGCTTTATTAATCATCCAAATCTCTCTTCTAAGCGGATATTCTCTTGTATAAATCATACCAGCATAGGGCTTGAAGAAAGGTTTTGTTGGCGACTCAGCAACACTCATTACCTTCAAACCTTTCACAAAATCAAGAACATCAAAGTCATCCTGGTCACTGATCCAGTTCAAGCCAATTACACCTAAAGCACTTTTGTTCTTTTTAACATAATTAATCACCTCTACATTTGACTTTACAGCAAAGATGTTGATAGGAAGGTTTTTCTCACCAACCAGAGCGCGCAAATAATTGAAATTTGCCGAGTTCGCCTGATCATAAACAACATTGATTTTCGTTTTTAAACCTGGCCATATCGTATCCTTCCCCATAATGATTCGTTTCAAACGATCTACGGTCATTGCCGAATCTGGATTTTCAGGATTAACAATTAACGTTACAGCATCAAAAGCAATACGATCACTTCGAACTTCAACATTCTTTTTTAGCAATTCTGCTTTTTCTTGTTCTGTAAAATCTCGCGATATACAGATCGTTTTTGCTTTATTCGCAAAAAAATCATTAATAATATCCCCCTCTGCCTTGTAATAGGGCACTACGTCCGCATGAGCATATTGACTTTCAAAAGTGTAAATACTTGTGTCAAAAAGCGGCTTAAAAGATTCCTCAATTAAAATTGTCGCTTGTCCCCTCCCATGCGTATCTCCGTCGTATCCAATCGGTTTTCCTTCATTTCCGCAGGAAACCAAATAAAGTAAAACACTCAGCGAGAGAAAATATTTCATTGTTGTATTCATGTTTTTATGGATTAATTATTTTGAAGCAATTTATACAACCTGTAGGATCTAAAGGCAGCATAAATCAACATTACAACTATAAAAGCGATTCGCTTAGTGCCGTTCATTGTTTCAATCATCAGATCCGTGAACAACATGAAATAAACCATTACAAGACACATTATAACAATGAAACCTGTTGTAATAAGTGTGAAATTTTTAAACCACATAGCTATTAAAAAAAAATCCCCGAAAGAATAGAACATCAATCGGGGATTCAATAAAATTAAATTTTTATTCTAAAGCAAAGTTAATTGGCAAACGATAAAGTGTTGAAACGCTTTTACCATTTACTTTTCCTGCTCTCCATCCTGGCATCATTCGAACTACTCGAACCGCTTCCTTGTCACATTCAGGACAACCAGCAATTCCTCGTTCAACTTGCACACTACTCACGGTTCCATCCCCTTTAACAACAAACTTCACGTAGCATTTTCCTTGAATATTATTTTCAATTGCTACTTGAGGATAATTGAAGTTCTTTTGAATGAACGCCATCATAGCTGCATATCCACCTGGAAACTCTGGATCTTCATCTACATACGTATAGATTTCAGGTTCCTTCTCCTCCACTTCTTTCGTGTCAGTTGGACCATTAACCGGTGCTTCCCAACTAACATTGTCAGTTTCATTGGTTTTAGTATCGGCTTTTGTATCCTCCATATCTTCCTGGATTGGAATTTGATCCTCTACAGGTATATCCACTACAACTGGTGGAGTAAACGCTACCGTTTTTTCCATTGGTGGTGGTGGTTCTTCTGGTGGTGGTGGTGGAACATCCTCTTCAACCGGAGGAGCTTGCACAGTAAACTGCGAAGTATCCACTGGTGGTGGAGGTAATTTCTCCTCTGGTAAATTTTTGATCACAATGTAGGTCCCATAAGATAGACCTATCACTGCAAGTAGAGAGAACATGATCAGCATTAATCGCTTGTCATATTCCGTACGTAATACATACGCACCATATTCTTGGTTACGACCCTCGAAAACTATATCGTTTCGTGTGTCTGAAGTAACCTGTTGCCATGTCCTTGCTGAAAAATAATCATACAAGGTAACGAGGGCAACGAGCGCTATAATTGCAAGTATTACTGCCATGTTACTTTATTTTTTGGTTAACCAAATCTAACTCACTCGCAAGGATATCAACTGGTGCTATAACACCAATCTCTGCGATTTTCAACTCATCGATTAAATCGATAAAGTTTTTACATGTCGCTTTATCATCCGTTTTGATCAAAACTTTCAAGGATTCAGGATCCTTTTTAAAATCGACCAACATACGTAAGTAAGTACTGTCTTGAATTTGTTTTGCTTTCAACTTTTTGTCCAAGCCTTCTTTTCCTTTCAAAACAAAAGCATTTCTGTCAGCTAACAATTTTCTTACTCCTTTTGCACTAAAGTCAGTTTCCTCTAATACTGTCGGTCCCTTAGGTCCTGGAGCATTAGCTGGGTAATACTGACCGGAGTAATAAAATATCTTGTCCTCTGTCAACAAAAACGTTATCGCGTTGTTGATTTTTTGAGGCTCGATTTCCTGCGCCGGATCCGGTTTAGCAGGGTATACGAGTGACATTACTTTTGGCTTACTAAAAGTTGAAGTAAGGACGAAGAAAGTAAGCAAAAGGAAAGCCAAATCCACCATGGGTGTCATATCGACACGCGTGGAACTCTTCTTGGCTCTCTTCTTCCCTTTGTCGTGGCCACCGCCACCGCCTTCTGCAATTTCTGCCATAATTTATCTTTTTACAATGGAGCCATCTCCATTGAAGTAATAAAATTCAAGTTATTCAAATTCAGATCTCTGAACACATTGATCACATTCTGAGCATGAACATAAACCGCTTTATTATCTACTTTCAACGTAAACTTCGGTTTGAAATCATTCGGATCTGGTGTATCACCTTTCAATTTCGCTTCTTCGAAAGCAGTTTTACCTGAATTCAAAGCAGCAATATTTCCATAATAAACCCAATCTTTCAATTGATTGTTTGTAGAATCAAGCGGAATACCGGTTGTGTTCAGATTTTTCCTGTCATCTGCAGGCATTTCAATGTACCCAGGCAACTCCTGCATTGTGCATCCAAAACTAGACATGAAGGTAAACTTATTAATTTGCTCTTCAGAAAAAGCAACTTTGTATTTACCAGCCATGTTCATAAGCAGTTCTCTTCTTGCTTCAGGATCAGACAGATTAAAGAAAACGCGTCCCCCTTTATCAATTGTGACGAGCAATACATTCTCAGGAATGATTTTGTCACTGATACTTGAAGGCACATCTACTTCTACTGGCTCACTGGAGCGGAAAGATGCTGCAAGCATGAAGAAAGTCACAAGCAGGAAGGCCAAGTCCACCATAGGCGTCATGTCTATTGATGGAGAGCTTTTAGGCATTTTAATCTTTGGCATTTCTACTGTATTAAGTGTGTACTAAACTTCGTTTATTACTTGTTTGAAGAAGAAAAATCCTGAACGATTGTAAAAGATGCTTCGTCAATGCTGTATGTCATACCATCAATCTTCGTTGAGAAGAAATTGTACATGATAATAGCGATTGTTGAACCAGCAATACCAAAGAACGTATTGATCAAGGCCTCAGAGATACCCGTTGCCAACTGAGCTGTATCAGGAGCACCATGGCTCATCGCAGCAAATGAACGAATCATCCCCATTACCGTACCGATCAAACCGATCAACGTTGCAACAGATGCACGTGTTGAAAGAATAACCAAGTTTTTAGATAGCATTGGCAATTCCAAAGAAGTTGCTTCTTCCAATTCTTTTTTCAAAGACTCAACTTTTTGTTCTTTGTCCAATGAAGAATCATCTTTAATAGCATCGTATTTTTCCAAACCTGCACGAACAACGTTTGCCAAAGAACCTCTTTGAGCATCACATTCTTCAATTGCTTCAGAAATTTGTTTAGTCTCAAGAAGACCTTTTATTTTACCAACAAAAACATTGATTCTTCCTTTTCCAGCTGCTTTTGCAAGCGTTACAAAACGCTCAACTGAGAAGATAATGATGATAATGTTGATAGCTACAAGGATTGGTACGATGAATCCTCCTTTGTAGATGGTCGCCATAAGGTTCCCTTCCAATGGTTCTCCATTTGGATCATTGTCCACAAAGTTTGCCGGCGCACCGAAAATGTACTTGTAAATAATCACTCCTGCGATAAGGGCGACCACAATGGCTAAAACAGCCATAAGAGATGAAAAACCACCTGATGTTTTTTTGTTGCTCATAATGTTAGATTTTTTATTCCTTTTAGATTAACAATTAAGGGCCAAACATAACAAAAAACTTTTAATTCGAAAAATTCTGAACTTTACGTTTTTATTAACAAGTTCCCTAAAGATATTAAAGTGTTGATATCGTTGAACAAACGGTCACCGAGCATTTCACTCTAAAGTAAAGTTGATCGGTAAATCGAAAAATGTTGATACTTCTCTCCCTTTTATTTTGCCAGGCTTCCAGTAAGGCATTGATTTCAAAACGCGAACAGCTTCCCTGTCACAATCAGGACACCCTAAAATCCCTCGTAATACTTTTACGGAATGTATGCTCCCATCTTTATCGATTACAAACCGCAGGTAACATTTTCCTTGTGCACCAAATTCAATTCCTGATTGTGGATAAATTAAATTTGTTTGTATAAATTTCATCATGGCTGAATAACCTCCTGGATACTCAGCTTCCACGTCAGGAAACAATTGTGGTTCTTTATCGGCACCATCATCGCCAGACCCTCCAGTGCCTCCACCACCAGGTCCGGTCCCGGTTCCATTGCTAAAAGGATTTGACCCTGTGCCTGTTGCGGTTGTTTGGGCAACAATTGCATTCTGAAGAATCTCTTGGGGCTTCACAATGGGATCTGCAATCTTTTTGTCTTCTACCTTTGGTTCTATAAATTGCTCCGTTTTTACAGGTGCATTGTCTTTTGCTGGAACTGAAGAATCTACTATTGGATCTTTTTTAGGTTCAAAAGTGATTAATGTCGTCACTTCTTGCATAATAGGCTTTTTAATCTCAACTGGTTTCTTAGGCTTATTTAAGAAGGAATAACCGAAAGACATGCAACCAATAAGTAAAAACAATGAAGCCATTATAATAAATAAAGTTTGATCATAGTCACGTCGCATAACAAAGGCACCATACAGACGATTTCTTTTTTCAAAGACGACATCATTTCTAACGGAGGAGGTTACTTGTTGCCATGACCTGGAAACAAAGTATTCGTAAAGTGAAACACCACCAACGACTGCGATAATTAAAAAGATTGCATTCATGATTCATAGATTTAAGTGAATACTCTTATTTTGAAACTTAT
>CAISOQ010000091.1 GCA_903887095.1 uncultured Flavobacteriia bacterium | reverse complement strand
AATGCGAATTAACTCTTTTTCGTAATAGGATTTATCTAAAACTATTTGCGCTTCTCCCGATTTTTTAGAATAAGTAATTGGATATTCGGTATTGTTTTGAGCAGGATTTTCTTGTTCCAAAGTTAATTTCGTCGGTGTACTTTTTTGAGTGACAGTCCGAGAAGTATCAATTGAACGCTCTTGATATTGTTTATTCTCTTTAGATGTTTGAGCGTACGCTAAAGAGCTTAAAGTGAGTGCAATAAAAATAGTAAGTTGCAAGCAGGCTTTGCCTACAATGTTTTGGTTATAAGTTTTCATGCAGCAGAAATGGTTAGATAATTTCTTCTTTACAGATTAGTAAACGAATTTACGAAATAAAAGGTTGCCTAGTTTGGTCTACTTGACAAAATAAATTTTTACGAATGACGGTGGTTAGTCTTTTAATTTTCCTTTAAAAGACGATTTGAATTTTGTCAAACGAGGTAAAGACACTCTTTGGATGTACGGATTGTCAGGATTGTTTTTTTCATAATCCTGGTGGTAAATTTCAGCCTCGTAAAAAACGTCTAGCCGCGTCACTTCTGTTGTGATTTTTGGAAATGCTTTTTTTGCCAAAAGAACTGCTATGTATTTCTCTGCTTTTAATTTTTCTTGCTCATTTTGATAGAAAATTATAGAGCGATATTGTGGGCCAAAATCCGGCCCCTGACTGTTTAATGTCGATGGATCATGAGAATTAAAAAATGCAACTAACAATGTGTCGAATGGGACTTGTCGTTCGTTGTAAATAATTTTCACTGTTTCGGCATGTTTTGTTCTACCGGTGCAAATCAATTCATAAGTGGGATTTTCCTCTTTTCCTCCAGAATAACCTGAAACAACTTCTTGCACTCCATCAATTGATTCGAATATCGCTTCGACGCACCAAAAACAACCCGCTGCAAAATAAGCAGTTTGTAATGTGTCCTCAGAAAATGTAGGGTTTTTAATTTTTTTATTTTCCGACGGCGTCTGTGAACAGGCAGATAAAGCACTCAGAAGTAAGAAACAAG
Source organism: uncultured Flavobacteriia bacterium (assembly GCA_903887095.1). Classification (GTDB taxonomy): domain Bacteria; phylum Bacteroidota; class Bacteroidia; order Flavobacteriales_D; family Crocinitomicaceae; genus M0103. The sequence continues at coordinate 4,323 of CAISOQ010000091.1, read as the reverse complement.
ACAGCAATAATTTCATAAAACTATAACAAATGGCTTTGTATTTGGTTCAAATAGTTTAAAGTTCATCCTCTTCGGTAATCGAAGTATCGCCTCTTATGGCTCGAAAACGTTTCCGCGATTCTATGGCATGCAAACTTCCTTTAAAGTCAAATAAAATTGTTTTGTAATAGTCGGCAGCTTTTTCTTTATCGTTTAAATGATTTTCGTACAAATCACCGAGCTCAAATAACGCGTCATCAGCAAGGATATCTTCACGATGGTATTTAAGCAACTCCTCTAGCAAAGGAACGGCTTCTTCCCAGCGTCCTTGAAGCTCCATTGCTTTGGCTTTTTTGAATAATATTTCGTCTGCAAGACTATGATAAGGAAATTCTTTTGAGAGGGAATCAAACAATTGAAAAGCTTCATTAAAACGGTGTTGTTCAATCAATAAATCACCTTTCGAAAACCACACCATGGCTCTGTAGTTGCTGTCTAGTCCATAATTGTCCGTGATCATCAGTGAAAGCTGCAAAGCATCATTGGCGATTAATTTCGAAGTAGATTCTTTCAAGACACTTAGCTGAGATTGCGCGAAATCAAATTCACCATCATAATAGAAGATGCGTGCATTTTTGAATTTTGATTCATGCCCAATCGGTTCGAATTTAAAAGCTGTTTCAATTTGCATATAAAGCAATGACGCTTCCCAGATGTCTCCGTGAAGCACATGTATATCCGCTAATTGCATTTTAATTTCTGCCTTTTGTATATCCGTTAGTTCAGGAAACAAAAGTGCTTCATTTAAATTACTCATTGCCTCCTCAGAGCGATTTCCATAAAAGGCGAGTATGTGACTAAGCTCAATGATTAATGCTAACGATGATTTTTTCTTGCCAACGCGATTTATTGTGCTTTGGTATTCAGCAATGGCATTTGTAAGTTCTTCTTGCGTATAACTTCTATTTGAGGTGATTTCTAAAAATCGTGTGTTAAGCAATGAATTCTCGGCTTGATAATAATAGAGTTTGTCTTCACCAAGAAGTGTTACGTATTTAAAAGCTTTTCGTGCTGTTTCGTATTCTTTGTTTTCAACGCACATTTTACCAAGTTCAAAAACGCGTCTTCCTTGTTCATCAAGCCTTTTGTCTAAAGCCTGAACCTGCAAAAGAGCGCCATTAAAGTTCTTTTTTTGGATAAACAACCAAATCAACATTTCTGAATAGGCTACCTCATTGGGCTTTTTTTGAACCCGTGCCAATAATTCACTTTTTAGTTGATTGTATTCAGTTGAACTATCATTCGAAAAATCTATTTGACGAGAAAGAACCGTTTGAATGGAAGAGGAATAACCACTGTTTATATCAAGTAGATCCAGGTATTCATTGATCATTTTGTCCGTCTGACCCTTCGCACTATACATTTCGGCAAACTGGAAATTTAAGGGATAACTATCTTTCAAAATCTTCCTTCCTTTTTCCAAAGTCAGAAATGCTAAATCAGTGCGATTTTTAGATTTGAAAACAGTGTATAGTCCAATGATTTGATTTGGTTCAACTTGCAAGTTTTCAATAAGTTCATCGTAGATCTTTTGAGCTTTTTCTGGCTCTTGGTTTTCTTCATAAAAAACTGCTAGCATCACCTTGTATTCTTGGTCTGATTTATTTGAACTGATCTGTTTTTTAATAACTTTTTCAGCGTCCTTGAACTTTTTGGTTTGAATCAAACAATCATAATATCGAGTAAAATTGATTTTTGAAGGCTCTTTGGTGAAAAGCCGTTCATAATACATTTCAGCTTTTTCATAGTCACCATTGGCATAATAGTATTGGGCTAATTGCTGATCTGTTTCACCTTGAGCAAAACAAAGGAAGCTTAGAAGAACAATTAATATGGAAAGAAAAAACTTCACTTATTCTTTGATTTGGCAGCATTTTTTTTCTCCAATGACTTCACAAATGGATCTAGTTCATTGTAAACATCAAAAAACATTTTTAACACTTTGTCTTTGTGTTTTTTATAATCATCTAAAAGAATAGTCAATTGTTTTACTTTATTCTGCTCAAATTGAAGATATTCATTGTATTTGTTTCGTTCGCCGTTACCATTTTCAATATCTGACTTTAGTAAGTCTAATGTCTTTTGCTCTTGTAACAAGCCGTTTTTGACCACTAAATAAGCTGCGCCCAAGGTTTGGCTGTTTAAACTTTCGTTTTCCCCGCCTTCTTCTTTTTCTGCAACAAAAAACTTTTTGACCGTTTGATATTGAGCCATTTTCTTCCCCAATTCTAAACTGATTGTATCGGCGGTGTAATTATTTCGAATTCTCAATTCTAGATTCATCACCGCAGTCCTCAAACCCGCTAACGTGTCGATGCGATTGATTTCAAGATTTTTCTGCAAGCTGTCAACAGTTTGTTTCATGTTTGCGATTTGTTTCAATTGCTCTTTGCGATCAAAATCAGTGCAAGAGACAAGTGTTAGAAAGAGAATCCCTAAAAGAATAAGTGCTTTGTTCAACATAGATTTAAATATAGATATACTTTAAAACAATAACGCAGAGTCCAACAATAGTTAGTGATTTTTAACAAAAAAACCGCCCTAGGGCGGCTGAATTAATTGATAGTATCAAACCCAGTATATTTTCTCAATGCTTCAGGAACGACAATGCCTTCTGCTGTTTGGTGATTCTCAAGCAAGGCAGCGACAATTCTCGGCAGCGCTAAAGCAGAACCATTTAGTGTATGACAAAGTTGGTTTTTCTTATCTTGTGTTTTGAAACGAAGCTTCAAGCGATTTGCCTGAAAAGTATCAAAACGAGAGCAAGAACTCACTTCAAGCCATTTTTCTTGTGCGGCAGAATAAACTTCAAAATCGTATGTCATGGCAGATGCAAAACCTGTATCACCGCCACATAACCTCAAAATACGGTATTGAAGTCCAAGTTTCTCAAGCAGGCCTTTCACATGATCAATCATTTCTTCTAAAGCCCTCGCAGTATTGTTTGGATGTTCAATTCGAACGATTTCAACCTTGTCGAATTGATGCAAACGGTTGAGTCCTCGCACATCTTTTCCATATGAACCTGCTTCTCTTCTAAAACAGGGTGTATAGCCTGTCAACTTAATTGAGAATTCATCGGAAGGTAAAATTACATCTCTGTAAATATTGGTCAACGGCACTTCAGCTGTTGGAATCAAATAAAAATCATCTTCTGGACAATAATACATTTGACCTTCTTTATCAGGAAGCTGGCCGGTTCCATAACCAGAAGCCTCATTTACAACGAGTGGTGGGATAAATTCTTCATAACCTGCTTTTTCAGCTTCTTCCAGGAAAAATGAAATTAGTGCACGTTGCAATTTAGCACCTTTGCCTCGGTAAAAAGGGAATCCTGCACCCGTTACCTTAACACCAAGTTCAAAATCAATCAGGTCATATTTTTTTGCCAAATCCCAATGAGGAAGAGGTTGAAACGAATAATCTCTTTTCGTTCCGGATTCAAAAACGATTTCATTGTCCTTTTCATCCTTGCCTGATTTTACGAGTTCGTTCGGAACATTAGGCAGGGTGTAAAGCAATTGTGTTAATTCTTTTTCAAGTTCATCCACGGCTGATTTTAATTCAGACTCGGTAACCTTCAGCGCTGCTGTTTTATTTTTAGCTTCATTCGCTTCTTGTTGTTTACCTTGTTTAAACAGCTCACCAATTTCTTTTGCTAATTGGTTGAGTTCAGCAGCGATACCCTCAAGTTCTGTTTTGTTATTTCTCCAGTTAAGATCCGTAGAAATTATTTTCTCAATAGTTTCAGTAGCGTCGATATTACGCTTTTTAAGTCCTTCAATAATGGAGTCTTTGTCTGTTCTAATCCTTGTTATTTCAAGCATCTATTCTAATTTTTGACGTGCGAATTTAGGAAAATTATAGCAGAGTTTCAGGTATCAATAAAAGTCTTAAGCAAAGACATAAAAAAAGGCGAACATTTAATGCTCGCCTTTTCAAACTTATAATGCTAATTCTTATGCTTCTGCTGTTTCAAATGGAACTACAGATACAAATGAACGATTGTCTTTTTTCTTACGGAATTCAACTTGACCGTCAACCAATGCATAGATTGTGTGGTCTTTTCCAATTCCAACATTTTGTCCTGGGTGGTGTTGAGTTCCTCTTTGACGAATGATGATGTTTCCTGCAATAGCAGCTTGACCACCAAAAATCTTAACTCCTAATCTCTTGCTATGAGACTCACGACCGTTTTTCGAACTACCGACTCCTTTCTTGTGTGCCATGGTATTTAAATTTTTATTTCAGCGAACTGAAAATGTTATTAAGCTTTAATGTCTT